>JAOZQV010000230.1 GCA_029932035.1 Deltaproteobacteria bacterium
GGATCGTGAACCTGAACCATGTGGAAGGGTTTGAAACCGCCCCGGGGGACCGGCTGAGGCTTCATCTGGAGGGTATCCCGGAGCCCTGTCACGTCAGCCGCCGTCTTACCCCCGGCCTTCGCCAACGCCTGCAAGCCCGATTACCTCCGACCCAACCGTGACGGCAGGGCATTCAACACACCCCCGTATCTACGCGCAGCACTCGCCCTGCTCCTACCGTTCGTCGTATTTTACCTACCATTCGTCGAATAGGGCGGCCTATGTCTTGTCCCCCCCTCTGCTGTCGTGTATATTTGGCTATATCCGAGTTTCTCAACTGCACCCAATTTTAATTTATAAGTAATTTAAGTTGCTTACATCTGCATACGAGTTTGCAAAATCGATCGGCTATTTGCTCGCGGTGCGGAAACGCAATTTGTTGTGTGGAAGGGGAGCTCACCAAAGGGAATATGTTATAATTCCAACTTATGATGTATAAGATACCAATTTTTATAAGGAAATGCAGTTGAGAAACTCGGACAGACCCGTATATTTTTATATAGTTCATAAACCCGTCTCAGACACAGAGAGGTGCATTCAATGAATTCAAAACATTTGCCAATCAGAAAACAGTGGAAGGTTCTTTTACCAGCAGGGATTCTGGCCTTCGGCTTTGTCGCCTTTACGCTCTCGTGCAGCAGCGACAGCACAACGGTCCCGACCGAGTCCAAGGCCTGGTTCTATGAATCCGAGTTTGCAGATGACCCGGGATTGGTGGCCAGGCCCTACCAGGTGGTCATCCTGGATATCATGCCCGGGGAAGGATCAACAGAACACGCCATCCCGTATCAGTACGAGGAGGGAGGGGGCCACCTGTTCGCCATTGAGCCAGGCGACCCGTTCATTACCCGGGCCGAGGTCTTTGACGGTTCCGGGGTGATGGTGGCGACTATGGGGCGGGGAGATGGCGGGGTGTATCTGGATATGACACCGGGCAGTTACAGTATAAAGGTGTACCACGATGGGGTTGATGTGCCGGAGGAAGGGAGCGTGGCCTTTATACGGCGGCAGGTCACCCCTCAGGAGGCTACAGAGCCTGATTCAGCAGATATGGCTGAAGAGACTTCCGTAATTGATCCGGTGTATCCTGCTTATGTGGTGATCCAGTTCATGGGCGGAACATACGATGGTGCTTACCTTGCGGCGACCGAACAATCGAGAGGTAATGATTCGCTGACCCTACTATCGGCTCAGACCCATATAGAGGAGACCAGCCTGTTTTCCTTTGAAAAAGTGGCCATCGGCCCCTGCGTTCACGGGGGACCGCTAGAATGCTACTCATTTCGATCCTGGGTGTACGAAATAAATTTCGGCTCATTTCCTGTCCTTTGTGATTGGAGTCCTGAGATTTGCCCACCCTCCCAAGACAAGCCACCATATCCAAATCCAAAAGCCACTATCATCCTGCAGTACACCGACCAGACCGGGGACTCTCCAGTGTGCATCCAGGATGTGGGCGACGGGACTTTTATTCCCTGGGCCAATTATTATTCCCATCACTGTTCTCCCATATACGCAGATGATGGCAACCAGTTCGTCTATTTCACAGCTTATTCAACTTCTGCCGCTCCTGATAGCTTCCGGATCCTTGATGGCGTCCGGATTTACAAAGACGCAAGTCAGATTACCAAGGATGACCTGAAAAAGGGCGAAGTGGCCCTCTACACGGAAGAAAACTACAGGGGCTTTGTCTTCGTTTTGAGCGCCTCCTTTCCCACCAACCCGTTTATTTATCTCTTGCCCCCGATCAAATCCCTGGCGTTCGGCACCTATACCGACACAACGATCCAGTTCTTTGGGGAGACCAACTTTTCAGATTTAATCAGGACAGTGGGGATTGACATGCCAGGCAATCTGGACATATCGTACATGGCCTCCATAAAGATCTTCGATTCCAGGAAGGTCCTGATTTCATCCAAAAAATGTCCTTACTGCAACTTGGCCGACGTAGACCTCTCCAATTTGAATTTAGATGAGGCAGATCTATCATACGCCAATCTCAAGGGGTCGAATATACACCACACCAGCCTAAAGAAGGCCAATATGGCCAATGCCTTTCTGAACGGCGCCCAGCTGACATATGCCAACCTTAGCGGAGTGAGCTTATTGGACGCCTCTTTGAATGCCGATTCCGATCTGAACTTGCCCGCGGCCACCCTTACGGGCGCATATCTCAAGAACGCCAACCTTCAGGGCGCCGATCTCGGCGGAGCTATTTTTTCCAACGTCAGCTTCTATGCCGACACATACAATCAGGCAGGCTGTGCCCAGGATAGTACAAATCCGCCTTTCACAAAAAACTGCGCAAGCGCAGAGGGTGCCAACATGAACGCGACCAACTTCACCGGCGCCTATCTTGCCGGTGCCGACTTTTCCAACACTACGGCCGCGGGGGCCAACTTTTCGGACGCAATACTCACCGGAGCCAAATTTACGGGCGCCAAATTGGACTGGCCCAGCTCCACCGGATCAAGGACGAACTTTACCGGCGCTTTTATCGGCGGCGCGGATTTTCTCAACGCAACCGTTGAAGGCGCAACTTTTCTAAACGCCTATGTAAATTTTTCTCCAGAGGGGGATTGCATGCTCTTCACGGTTGAGAATACCCACACGCAATTCCCCGGATTTTATTACAAATACGGGGACAGCCCGTGCGTCATGTTCGCTTATTCTGATCCCACCATAACCGCGGATACGGACAACAACAATATCTGCCCGGATGGCAGCAGCGGCCCGTGCGGTACTGAGAGCTGGACCAGTCCGTTGAAGCCCAGGAGCCAATCCAGCCAGCCCAATTCAAGCTGTTTTGACAAGCCGCCCCTGTGCGACATGGAGCATATCGATCCCAACTGGTAAGAAAATCACAAAAGGAGGTTTTAAAATGAAAAAAGACGATGAAAACACGACAAAGGGAGACATCACCCGGCGCGAATTCATGCAGTATTCGGCCGCGGCCGGGGCAGCCCTCGCAGTGCCCGGGCTTCTTTCGGGTTGTTCATCAGACGGCACCACGTCATCGTCTTCTGGTAAGAAGTTTCGAACCTACTATTTTGACCTCTCCCATGCTGATCCGAACCACAATTTTTACCTGAAAGCCGCCAGGCATTATCTGAAAATGGGAAAAATTGACTCTGAGGCACTGAGGGAGGCAAGGGCGGCAAACCCCATGCTCTCCCTCGTTCCCGATGAAAACATCACCCATTACATAAAGGAGGTGCCCCTTTCCGATGAGAACATCTGTCTCTGCTGGATCGTTGGGGAAGACCCTTCCGCCAGCGACGGCGCCTGGAATATGCCTCTCATGTTCTATCACCTTCCCAAATCGGCGCTCAAGACGGCCGCCCAATGGCCGGGCGCCGCGCCTGAACCCGGCGCCAACAAATTGCGGCTGTATGGGGGCGATCCCGGCCCCCTTGCCGGAGACCCTGATGCCTATCTGTGGGAGGACGATTTCAAGAACTGCCAGGACCAGGCCGTAACCCTCGTTTTCGGGCACCAGGAGTTGGTGTGTGGACAACCCGATTCAGCGGCCCATATCCAGAAGAACATCATCGGCCCCCAGCCTACCACCTTTGAACTGGCCGTAAAACTGCAACAGCAGGGCCCGGCCACCGAGAATGGCGGGTGGGCCACCCAGGAGGTCTACATCAATCCGGATACGGGAAAACCCTACCTGAATTCCAAGGGACAAAAACAGTATTTTCCCAGATGGTCGGAAGAGACCCTCCACTCCACGGGCGGGGCCATACAACCATCATTACAGCAGGCCAAAAACGACCCCACCTTAGGGGTAAACATCACCAATCTGCCCGTTGACAAGGAAAACCCTGAAATGGAGGGGAAAATCTGGAAGGTCCGCAACGGCATTACCACCGTGGATGCAGGCTCATCGGGTCTTGAAGAAGGATATCAGTATGTATTTTCCAATAAATCGCCCGAACACGGTTATTGGACCAAATTCATGAAGGTTGATTCGGATATGAATGTGACCTTCAAGGTGCACAATTGGTACGCCCGGTATCTTGGCATATATGTCAGATTCCTGGATGCCAACGACAATCCCATAAAGGTGAGCGACCTGCCTTATTCCACGACCAAGGCTTTCCCCACTTGGGGTGTGGTATTTAAGCAAGAATATGATAATTTTGCCCTGCTGCTTGACGCTGAATCTGAAATACTGGGGATCCCGATAAAGAGTACGGAAGAAGAATTCACCTTTCAGTGGCCCGAGGCGGCATCCAAAGCACTCGTCTTGGCAAGCGGATTGGGAACGGGGACCAATAAATACGTCGCCCTTTCAGACCCGGGCGGAGTTATGACCATAGTTCTTAATCTTACCGTACCGTCCATCTTCCTGGTCTCTGGTGCGGCATTGGGTTTTGCACAATGGTATGCTCAGGAGGCAGGCGAAGAAAACGCCGTAGAGTGGGTAAAAGTTATCGCGTCTCTAGCAAGCGAAATGGTCGTAGACAGCGCCCTCGCAGCAGGCTACGACGACCCCGGTGTATTGATAGAAGTTGCCAAAACCATGGGCGAATTCCTTTTGTCCAATGGCGGCACCTGGCTCATTTCTAAAATAATCGCAGCGTTAACAGAGGCAGAAGTAGAAGACTCCATACCAATAATCGGCGCGGTATTCAATGCCATTGCCGCGCTTGGCCTGGCAGCTGAAATTATCCAAACCAGTGTGGAGGTCGCTAAATCCCCCAAGACCTATGTCAGCAAGCTTACCTTCACCCACAATATCCACGTGACCATCAAACACGATCCCAATGACTTCGAGTTTCCGGCAACGGCCACACACTATGTGCTCAAGGCTTTTTTCGATAACGGCACGCCATGGGTCTCGGGGAGAATTAACATGCCCGGAACATCCTGGAGCGATCCCCTGCACTATACCTTTTCGGGGGTCCCCTATGGCGGGAAGGTCAACATATCGGTCGGGTTCTATTCCCAAGACGGGTGGCAAGTCGGTAAGGGAAGCACCGGTAATATACTGAATGATGATACAGCGGCCAACGTGGAGATCACCATAAAGGAAACAAAGGTGCCACTGACCAAAGACACCGTGTACAGCCACAAGGAAAAGACCGTCCTGGATGCAAGCGGCAAGCTGGGTTGGAAAGCGGGAGACGCGCCCACGGCCACCAAGGTGGATCTCAACTGCGGGAACCTGAACGGGGACCTGTGCGAACTCGCCTGCATCACGGTGAGTGAGCATTTTGCGGCAGCGGGATATGCCTGGAGAGCCTTCAGTGCGGGTGTTGCATCCTGCGATTCAGGCGCCAACGCCCAGCTCTTCCAATTTGCCAACATGTCTATTGCCCAGGATCCTGAAAGCGGTCATAAAACCAACGGCTGCGGGTTTTTCAACATGGTGAGGATCGTCTATGATCTCATGGGTTCCCAGAATAACAATTTTTACCTGGACAGCACCGGGGGCAAACACCTGGTGAGGCAGATACGTCTTGAATTGAACCAAAAACCCGAGTTTGATGGGCCGGAATCCAACAGATGCTGGGGGGTCTTTAATGCCCCCTCCGACGCTTTTCTGCTCCACCCCTCGAGGAAGCTCATCAGCATCAACAGCGAATACGACAAGTTCGAGGTCCTTTCCCTGCCTGAAGAGGCCGTGCTTGATAAAGAGGCCCATTCGGCCCTGGTCTGTTCCGGGACCGGGACCAGAGAAGGGCTTATCTCAGGCCCCATATGCGGGGCCATTGCATCAGACGGCGCCATCCTTATCCTGGAGAGCAAAAACAAGCGGATCCAGGCCTTTGACCTTGGCGGGAACCCGGCCCCCCGTTTTGGGTCGAAAAAAGACAAATATTATGTCCCTCTGAAGGAGGAAACCTATCCGGTCACCTATCTTGACATGGCCGTGGAATTTGTGGGCTATTTATACGTGCTCTCTTACATTACACAGCAAGGCATCTACCAGTACAGATTAGACATCTACACACCCGAGGGGGACTGGCTTTGCAGGACCACTGGAATGAATGCCTCCAAGCTGGCCGTGGATTACTGGAGAAACGCCTACACCCTCAATTACGAAAAACTCAAATACCCGGATGGAACGCTTCCCCCGGTGACCGAACCATCCGTGAGCCAGTGGATACCCTCCACGCCGTGAGCGAAAAGGATGGACAGGATGAACTGGATTACAAGGATAGTTTGATTATCCAGAGGTTAGATTAAAAATTGGGGAAGGTAAAGGGCTAGTTTTTGGGCCTGTTGAGCGTGTACCTAAGGAAGTCTCCTGTGTAATGG
>JAOZQV010000231.1 GCA_029932035.1 Deltaproteobacteria bacterium
TGCTGTATGTTCTTGACGCTGTATCCGGATTTCTCAAAGCGATTTTAACCAATAATTGATACTAATTGGATGCCCCATCAAAATCCGACTGAGGGGTGCCTGAACGAAAGAGGATACGTGTCACCCGGGGGCGAAATTTACTCCTTGCTCGTAAAGACCTGTCAAAACGTTTGAGGGCATAAAAGGTAATCCCCATGGCCAAAAACCCACCTATGACAGACGCCAGGGTGGGAGTAATATGTAAAAATGGGGCGCACACCCCTCCTGCAAAGGCGCCTGCCATGAGGGCTAGTGCGGGGAATATGTAAACAAGTAGGGAGAGCTTTAAAAATGCACCAGAGGGAACGCTGAGTTCAACGCGGTCCCCCTTCCCTCCCCCGAGATCATTGGCTACCTCGACTACCATGCTTTTGCCGGAAACCACTTCACAATTACCGCGGGATTCACAAGTTGCACAGGCCGAACTCTTTTTGATTCGAACCAGGGCCTTTTGACCGGACACCTCTTCAATAATGCCTTGTTCAGTGACCATGAAAACTCTATAGTATCTCTTGCCAAGAAAAAAGGGATGTCCAATCTGAACACCCCTTTTCCCTCTGTTTGGTTTATCGGTTAAATGTCTCGATTTAACTCGCTAACTTGTTTATAATCTGCCACTCCCGAGACAGGTCCTTAAGAGATCTCCCGATCTTTTTAAGGGCCATCTTTCTATCCATGCCACCAGGCAGGACATCTACCTTGGCATAGGTATGGTACTTCTTTGGCTCAGCAGCGAGCAGGTAAAACACCCGCAGGTCTTCAAGACCGGTCAGTGTGGCCTTGGGGAACCTGGACTTGGCCGCAGCAAGGCTGTCTTTGGCCAGGGCAACCATCTTGTCCCTGTCTCCAAATTTCATGGCCCCGGTTGGGCAGGTCTTGACACAGGCGGGCAGGAGTCCGTTATGGACTCTGTCAATGCACATGGTGCACTTGGAGAGATACCCCGTCCCCTTTTGTGCCCGCGGGATGTTGAAGGGGCAGGATTCAATAACATCCTCCGCCTTCATCTTTTTGAGTTTATCCGTATAAAGGACCGCACCGGTCTGGCTGTCAATAATAATCCCGCCAGGGGCATCGTCTTCAGAGGCCTCCAGGCAGGGAGGCTCAACACAATGCCTGCACTGGTCAGGAAAAAAGTACCATACCGGTTTATTGTTTGATCCCATATGTTCCTGGAATCGAACAACTTTGTAAGTGTCAAAGGACAGATCCTTGGGATTCTGCATGCTCCCCCAATTCTGGGTCTTTGTGGCCGGCAATTGATTCCATTGCTTGCAGGCAATCTGACAGCCCCTACATGCAGTACACAGTGTAGTATCTATGAAAAACGCTTTTCCACTCATCAGATCACCTCCTTTATGCCTTTCTTATATTGACCATGAAGGCCTTGGTTTCGGGAATTCTGGTATTAGGATCACCGGCCGACGGGGTCAGCAGATTGGCTGAATCGCCGCCGTCTTTGGGATGAACCCATCCAAAGTGCCACGGGAGACCTACCTGGTGCACGGTTTTCCCTTGAATAGTGAAAGGTCTAAACCGGATGGTCACCATTGCAACCGCCTCTACCTTGCCACGGGCCGATTCCACAACAACCTTCCCCCCATTCTTGATTCCTAATTTTGCGCCGAGCTCCTTGCTCAGCTCCACAAAGAGCTGTGGTTGGGTCTCAAGGAGCCATGGCTGCCACCTGGTCATGACACCGGTCTGCCAGTGATCGCAGACACGGTAGGTGCTGCACACATAGGGATATTTGGGATTGTCTGACTTGTAGATGTCCATGTTTGTGTCGTACGTGACAGCAACAGGACTGGCCAGTTGACTGGAGAAGGGCTGTTTTGAAACAGGGCTTTCGACCGGCTCGTAGTGCTCCGAAAATGGCCCGTCTGCGCGGCCCGGTCCAAACACATGGGCATGGCCCTCCGGTTTCATGATGAAGGGATACTTGGTGTCCTTGCGGTCAGACCCATCGGGGTTCTGCATGGGGTACCAGCCGCCGTCGGGAACATCTCCGACCCACTTTTTGGACACATACTTGCCGTTTTCCACCTTTCCCTTGAACTCAATTACCGGGTGTTCCTTGTCCCAGGGCTTCCCGGTTTTGTCCACGGACGCACGGTTGTAAATAATGCGGCGGTTGACCGGCCAGCACCAGGCCCATTCAAGATTGAGCCCTATGCCCGATTTCTCCCTCTTGCGTCTGGCAGACATATTACCCTTATTGGTATAGGAGTTGCAGTACAACCAGTTAGCGCTGCTTGTAGAACCGTCGGCCTGGAGATAGGCAAAGCTCGGCACAAGATCTCCCTTCTTGAACTTCTTCCCTTTTACTGTAATATCCTTCAGGAAATAACCGTTGATCTCCTTGGCCATCTTATGGGCATCAAACTCGCCATGAGTAGAGTAATCCCATTTAAGGTTGACTATCGGCTCAGGGAAGACCGCGTTCTTGTCCTTCTTGTAGAGATATTTCAGCGCCTTCCCTAATTTTATCAGGATCTGGCCATCAGGCAGGGCCTCTGCAGGAGGATTAGCGGCCTTATAACGCCACTGCATCCAGCGCCCGCTGTTGGTGATGGACCCTTCCTTTTCCACTGAAGTTGCACAGGGCAGCATGAAAACCTCTGTCTTTATCTTCTTTGGATCCATGCCCGGACCTTTCCAGAAAGAACCGGTTTCATTGTCAAAGATATTGACATTGACCATCCAGTCCAATTTCGCCATGCCCTGCCGGTTCTTGTTGGCGTTGGCCCCTGAAGCTGCAGGGTTCATGCCCCAGGCAAAAAGGCCCTTCAACTCGCCCTTGTAAATGGCGTCAAAGAGATCAAGCCAAGAATAGGTCACTCCATCATTCAGTTTGGGGAGCCAGTTGTACCCAAAATCATTGGCCTTGGTGGCCTTGTCCCCAAAGAACGACTTGAGCAGGCTAACGCTATACTTGGGATAATTTCCCCACCAGTTAGCGCTCAGGGGATCGTTGGTCTTGGGTGTATATTTATTGTTGTAGGCGGCTAAAGTAGGCTGGGAAGCCTTCGGGGTCTTCAAATAGCCAGGCCAGATATGGAACAGGATACAGTGATCAGTGGAACCCTGTACATTGGATTCTCCTCTCAGGGCGTTGACGCCACCGCCGGCCACACCCATATTCCCTAACAACAACTGGATAATGGCCATGCTCCTGATATTCTGGACGCCTACAGTGTGCTGGGTCCAGCCCATGGCGTACATGATGGTCCCGGCCTTCCCTTGCTGGCCTGTGGTCGAGTACATCTCATATACCTTCGCCAGATCTTCTTTCGGGGTTCCAGTGATGGCTGAAACGGTATCCAGATTATAACGGCTGTAGTGTTTTTTGATCAGTTGAAATACACAACGGGGGTCCTGGAGAGTGCGATCTTTTTTTGGAATCCCTTTTCCGTCCTTTACAAAACCCCACTTGCTCTTGTCATACTTACGCTTTTTGGCATCGTAACCGGAGAAAAGACCATCATTGAAGTCATAGCTGTCAGCTATGATGAAGGCGGCATTGGTATATTCGGCCACGTACTCTTTGAAGTATTTGTTATTATCGAGGATGTATTTGATCATCCCGCCGAGAAAAGCGATATCCGTCCCTGATCTCAATGCGGTGTAGAAATCCGCCTTGGATGAGGTCTGGGTAAAGCGGGGATCAACGCTGATTAACTTGCCACCACGCTTCATGGCCTCAGTAACCCATTTAAAGGAGATGGGATGACTCGAAGCAGCATTGGAACCCATGATAAGAATACAGTCACTGTTTCGGATGTCGATCCAGTGATTGGTCATTGCGCCGCGTCCGAACGACTCTGCCAGAGCCGCAACAGTGGCGCTGTGTCAGATACGGGCCTGGTGTTCAATATAGACTAACCCGAGAGACCGCATCAAGGCCTGTATCAGCCAGCACTCTTCATTGTCTAAGGCGGAACTACCCACATTGGCAATTGCAGTTGTGCGGTTGACTACCTGCCCTTTGGCATTTTTATGCTCAAAACTGGCATCCCGGCTCTTCTTGACCCTTTTAGCGATCGTCCAGAGGGCCCAGTCCCAGGATACTTTTTGCCACTTGGTGCTGTAGGGAGCGCGATACATCGGAGTCGTTAACCGACTATCATTATTGGTTAATTGACTCAAAGCCGCTCCCTTGGCGCAAAGTGCCCCTTCGTTTACGGGATGGTCGGGGTCTCCCTCAATGTTAATAATCTTCCCTGCTCCTGCTTCTCCGGTGCTACAAATAAGACCGCAACCAACTGCACAATAGCAGCAGATGCTCGTTGTCTCTTTGGCAAAGCGAAGCTTTAAGGTCTGAGCATGCGATTTGAATGGTTTCAAATCGAGCCCGAGACCCATAACCGCAACGCCTGCAGCAGAAGCCCCTGTGATCTTAAAGAAATCACGACGTGTAACGTTCATACCTCCTCCTTTCTTCCGTTAGAGTTTCAGGTTAAATGAAAAAAACAACGGTTAGGTTTGAACATTTCTGACCTAAATCCACGTGGAGACGCCATTAAAACCGAAAGTTACGGCATGGTTGTCTCCTTTTAATGGCAGAACTTGATATATGGAATGGGCAGATATTACTAATTTAGTAATAACACTTAACCCGATTTAGATTAAACACCCAAACAAAAAGCTTTGTCAACATTTTTTTACATAAAAATCAATTAGTTACATATATCAATAATGACATAAGCCCTCTCCCCTGCATTCTCCTCAAAATCATACCACTTTGTCTAAGTCCTGAATTCTTTCGTTTCACGGGTTGAAAGAAAGTTGGCTTTGGTGCTAATAAAGAAAGGATTTCATGTAGGCGCTATTTCGGGAGGATACAAAGTGGAAAGGGCAAGAGTCTTACTCCTCTATACAGACAGATACTACCTCATTAAACAGGTCTATCCATTTGGGCTCGATCTGCTCGCTGATTATCTCCGTAATTCAGGGCATGACGTGTCGGTTGAATATCCCTTTTTGCCCGAGTCTGACTTAGAGACAAATTTGTCAAACATCTTAAAGAAGAGCAGGCCGGAGGTAATAGGATTAGGCATAAGAAACATCGATACCTGCATGTCTTGCGAGACATATGGCAACTACGGGGGGAATGATTACAAGACCTTTTATTTCTTACCGGAAATAAGAAAAATCGTGGATTTGATCAAAAAAAATACCCCCGGACTCCCTATCATCGCGGGTGGAGGTGCATTTACCATATCGCCGGCAGCTATCTTGAAGTATCTGCGTATAGAATACGGGGTAGTGGGTGAAGGAGAGGAACCATTGAGGCAGTTCATTGAGGCCTTGCCTGACAGGAGAATGATTAACCGGATAGCCGGTCTCGTCCGTTTCGATGGCGGGTACAGGGTCAATTCAAGAAAGGCCTATAGCTTCATAGAAAATGCCCTGCTCCCAGTGAAGGATAAAAAATTCCAATATGCCTTTGAAACAGCAGGCCTCCCTGTGCAGGTGAAGAGGGGGTGCAATCAGGGATGCAGTTACTGCGTGGAACCGATTATCGAGGGGAGGGAAATTGTTTTCAGAAAAATTGATCAAATTATCGAGGAGCTGAAGACCACATCGCAAAGGAATGAGGGGATCAGGAATATTTTTTTTGTGGATACGGAATTCAATCTGCCCGATCTCACATTCTGCTCCCAGTTGGTTGAAAGGATCATTGAAGAGGATCTGGACGATCGGTTTAGTTTCACTTCACAATTCTTGCCAACGCCATTTAATTCTGATTTTGCAGCCCTTTTGGCTGAGGCCGGGTTTTCTATCATCCTTACCTGTGACAGCTTTGCCGATGAAGTCCTTAAGAAGAATAACACCTTTTACCGCGAGAGAGATATCTGCAAGACGTTAGAGGCCTGTGAACAGCATGGTCTGGCCTGCACCATATCTATGATATTTGGGCTTCCAGGCGAGACCTATGAGACCATAGACCACTCCCTCGATCTGATGAAAAGGTACAGCCCGGGCTTCTTAAGGCGCTACGAATACACCATAGGCGGCAGGATATATCACGGCACACGCTTATGCCGGGCTATTGAGAAGGACGCGGATGAGACGCATCTCTACGGAACCAAGTCAGAGGGCTATATTGAGCCCTACTATTTTTGCGCCCCGGAAGGCCCCTTTAAACTCAAACAACATATAGAAGAGGCTTTTGGCTATACCATTACCTATGAAAACCGGTATGATGAAACTGCCGCACAATCTCTGGCCATTGCCTATATGGCGGATCAAGAGCGGTGGGATGA
>JAOZQV010000008.1 GCA_029932035.1 Deltaproteobacteria bacterium
TCATGATGCTTCAGGCAGTGGTATATCCATACATCATCTGCCTGGTCCTGCTCGGCATCGGCCAGTTGAGCCGGGGGAAATGCTTCCATCTGTTCCGAAAAAGCTGGCCTTTCTATGTGGCGGTCTTTGGTCTCACCCTCGGCATCATGTGGCTGCTTCATTTTGGCTTTCCCCCGTCTCCGCCCCCCACGGCTATTGATCCATCCAGTTCGGTTACCAAAAGCGCTGATCTTTTGCACATCCTGATCCCTTCCAATGTATTTGAATCCCTGACACGCAACTACCTTCCCGGCGTCATCGTCTTCACGATCGTCTTCGCCATTTCCATACAGCAACTCAAAGGGAAAATCGATTTTCTGAAGGTCCTTCGGGTCATCCGGGACGGCTGCTCCACCATCATCAAATGGGTGCTTTCCCTCTCCCCTTTCGGCGTTTTCGCCATTCTGGCAAAGACAGCGGGAACCACCTCCACTGCCGCCCTTGCCGACCTGATCGTGTACCTCATCCTTTTTTTCGCAGGGGTCGTCCTCATTGTTTTCTGGTTGCTGCCATCACTCATGGCCGCGCTGACGCCCTTTGGGTATCGAGAGATCATGAAGGCGCTGAAGAGTCCTCTGGTTGTGTCTGGGAGTACCGCCATTTCCGTGGTGGCCCTTCCCCTGGTGAGACAATCGGCCCAGCGTCTCGCGGAACAGGCCGGGATTAAAGACGAAGATTGCGACGAGGTGGTGGAGACAAGCCTTTCCGTGGGTTATGTGCTCGCCCACCTGGGAAATCTCGTCATCTATTTTTTCGTCCTTTTCGCCCTGGAGCGTTTTCATGTCCAGCCGAGCAACGGCCAGCTCCTACTCCTCCCGGTTCTGACAGCCATATCGTCCATCGGGGCGGCGTCGTCCACGTTTAATGTCCTTGCCTTTCTTCAATCATGGCTCGGGCTTCCCGAAGTAACCTCACAGCTTTACCTCGAGACGTTTGCAGTAACCCGTTTCGGGCAGACCTTACTGTCGGTGCTCGGTTTTGGCTCCATCACATTTCTCTCAACCCTTGCCTTTTATGGAAAGGTGCGTCTCAATCTGCGCAGATTTCTGGTCTGTATTTCGGGGTTCGTGCTGTTTGCATCCGTTCTTTCGGGATTGGTCTGGGGATTAAGGGAGTGGGTTCAACCCAAAACACCTGACTTACTTCCCTCATTCACCCTGCCCCGGGACGTGACCTACGGGATTGATGCGAAGATTTTTCGAAGTCGGGATGAATGGAACAAGGACGGACCAGGGAATGGCATTCAACCCGTAGAATCCACCATGGCACGGATTGCAAGGACGAAGACACTGCGCGTGGGCTACAACGCGCAGGTTACCCCTTTTGCCTATTTTAATGAAAAAGGGGAACTGGTGGGCTACGATATGGCCTATGCCTATGATCTCGCCAGATCCCTCAATGTCCGACTGCAGCTTATTCCCTTTGATTGGAACACCCTCACTTCAGATCTTGAGAATAATCGTCTCGACATTCTCATGTCGGCGCTCTACATTACTGAAGAACGTCTCAAACGCCTGATGGTTTCCCAATCCTATTTCCGGAGCCCTGCGGCGCTCATCGTACCTTCCCGCAGAGCAGACCAATTCCTGAGCACTTCCGGGATTCAAATAATGGATCACCTGACACTTGCAGCCCTGAATGTGCCGGTCGCACGTTCTTTCGTTCAACAGACATTTCCGAATGCAAAGGTCATTGTGCTTAACAGCTACGATGAACTACCCCGGCACCCGGAGGTCGATGCGGGTCTCTGGACCCTGGTGCAGGGCGCGGTATGGTCCCAATCCCATCCGGGCTACACCGCTGTGGTGCCCAGGAATTTCGGATCTGTGATGGTATTCGGGTATCTCATGCCGCCCGGCGCTGAAGCACTTGCTCGCTTTGTCAACTACTGGCTTGATCTTCGAAAAGCAGACGGGTTCGAAAAAAAGCAGCACGACTACTGGATTCAGGGAAAACCCCGAAAAGACAGCAAACACCGGTGGTGCATCATTCGAAACGTGCTTCACTGGGTGGATTGACATGAAGATTATGGCAAAACCGACCAAACCACATCCTGCCCAACCCGCCCGGCTGACATTATCTTTTCCTGGCCTGGAAAAATAATTGATAACCCGGCTTTTTCAGCGATACCGCGGGCGAGTCTTTTGAGCCGGTTTATGTACATTTCCCTCAAAAGCCCATGGATACGCAGATGACCTGACAAACGCTTCTGTCTCTTGTCAACGACTGATGGATAGATCCTCGCACAGACGCTGAAACTCCGGTGAATCATTTACCAGCTCCGAGGCGGTTTCAATCACCAGGTCCACATCTTCTGATGGTAATTGCAGGGAGGTGGGAATGGCCTCTATCCGATGCCTCAAGGCCGCGTCTTTGAGGGCATCAAAGGTGATGTGGATCAAATAGAAATCTGCAAAGGGGGGCCTTTGGCCATAGGGTTTCCGGAAACGGCCGACACATTGCCTGACCTGATCCTCAACGGTGCCCCAATGCTCAGTGGGTTGCAATTGCGCAAGTTCTTCACACATCTTCCTGAACAATTCATAATTCCTGTTTGCCCGCTGGAGTTCATCGAATATTAGTTGGATAATCGCCACCGTGTCCGCGGCATAGTTCATGACCGGCTCCAAGGCAGCCGTCTTGAGGGTGGTAATAACCCCCGGCGCATCGGGTGACCGGTCATAACCCGGATCATTCCTCGGTCTTGCATCCACAACGATCACCACAACGCGTCTCACCGGTTTGGTCTGATCAGCGTTTCTGAAGATTGACCATGTGTCTGCCAGCACGGCAAATGCAGGTGGGCGAGTACCCAGAAAATCTGCGATACTACCATCAATGAGATGAAGATAGGGACGTTTTGCCTCTTCTTCAAAAGACTTCCAGGTTTGAGCCCAGCCGTAGATGACCGGGTTTACATACGGGTGGGCGGCCAGTGCTTCCGTAACCCACTGCGGCATTTTTTGCCTACCCGGTACCGGGGGATAATTATTGAGCGTTACCGGCGAAAACCAGAACGGGTATGCCGAGGAAGCTGTCACTGCCCTTGAGATGGGGAAACTTGAGAGGTCCGAGGCGATCAGATTAAAATAATCCTGTGTGAATGCAAACTGGGCACCTCGGGCCATGTCGGTGGCATTGATGATAATGAACGGCCACTTCAGAGGTAGATCTGCAAAAGTGTGGTTGCCGAAAATGTCCTCGGCATAAACCGCTTCGGCCAGCTCACTGCGCCCAAAAGTGGGAGACATCAGGCTAAACCAATTACAAGGATTCAGCAGTTTTATCTCGAGCCGCCGCTGGATAGGACAATACAACACCTTTTCCGGAAACTCAGAAAAAAATCGCTTCTGACCATACAATCCGAAGTAGGCCGCTGCAAAGCTGCCCCCTGATACGGATGAAATAACGTTTACCTGGTCAAGAAGGCTGTTTTGGTCACTGCCTGATTTGACATCGCGAAGATGTTTGAGCACCCCATACGCCATGGTCGATGCTCTGGTGCCGCCCCCGGACAGAGACAGAATAATGAAATTTTCCGATAGGCCTTCACTTGACTGAAGTACATTTTGAAAACAATAAGCGGTTCGGGATCCTGCCTTTTTAAGCGGTTGATTCGGAGGATAGGTATCACAACTGATCATACCTATCAACAGACAAAGAAAAATCATCCCTCCAAACCACACCTTCATAAGTATTTCACGGATAATGCTATGCAATAAAAACACCTTTTCTTTCCTGGGGGCCGGTATTTCCATCTTTTCATTCAAAAAACAATCATGAACCTAAAGATATTCCCGCCGCTGCATCAAACAGCGTCTTGAAACCCCTGTAATCGCATGCATACCAGTCTTTTATTTGTTTGGTAAATTCCTCAATGGATGCGATACGCCTCTCCATAATAGTCTCCTTGAGCATCTATACATTTTGCTGGTTGTATGCTGGGGTCAACCGGTGGTAACATCTCCATAAAAAGTTCAAATGGACGCGTAACGCCGCCAAAATCACAAAATGGGATAGATCAACCGATCCTCTGTAATGGGCACGGGTGCCTTGGCCACGGTGGTCATCATGGTCTTGATGGACCAAGGTTTCAGGTTGATGACGGAGGCCACCGGGCTTCGGCTGTCAAAAAAGGCCACAAGAGATGTTCCGCGATGACGCCATAACCACCGAACATTCTCCCATAGATGGCGGGCTGCCGCCAATTGTCCCGGTCGAAACCAGATGCGACCCACCTGTATCTGCCGAAGAATGCCGTCGGAGGGAACCACGTGTACCAATTTATTGACCATTCGGATACAGGGGGGCATGTGGACAACGTGGTAAGTTCGCAGTTGATGGGCTTCGTCCAGGGTCAAACCGGCCAGTAGATTTCCCTGAAGGTCGCGGGCCGCCAGACAGTGATGGATGGGCAGACCAAAGGGCCTTTCTTCCAGACAGGCAGAAAGACTATCAGCCGTTTCCGGTTTGTAGAAATTGTACCCGTTATAGAAGCCGTTGAGGCCATCGGAAAATTCATCCAGAGCGCCGGATTGCACGGGTCCAACCCGTATTCCGGGCAGGAATCCGGTGGGGCGTTTTCCGGGCTTCACAGGGGCCACCATAACAGGCGGTAGCATCTGGTTGCACCACTTCTTTACCGTGCGATCCGAGGCCTTGTTGCCCGTCTGAATGTCGGCCACAATCATCCCCTTATCCCCAAAGCGCAGCCGGCCCTGTTCGATCGTCCACTCTGAGAGTCGCCAAGCCACACCTTGTCGCCGGTATGCGGGATGAACCATGAGGGTATTGAGCAGGGCATAGGGCACAATAGTGTCCTCGATTCGGCAGTGATCAAAACTGACCTGGGCCATGCCGATGAGACCGTCATGACCGGGTGCCTCCGCCGCCACGCTCACGGTGTTCGAACGCAATGCCTGCAGGCTCTGAAAAGCATTGTCCCGATAAACCGAATACATGGAAATAAGGCCTTTATCAGGGCACTGAGCGGCCAGGCTGTTGATGGCCGGACCGTCGGCAACAGCCATTTGTCGTAGGGTGAAGTCTGATGGCATACCAGGGTCCAATCCGAATTTGTGATATCCCTGTCTCAGGAGAATCTATGCTCTTTGAAGTATCATAAAACCACGATTTCTGCAACAGGGGAAGAAGGTCCGTACTTTACCCTAACGTTGCATAAATCTTCGGTCCAAAAACGCTACGCTCGCTCCATATCAGGCCATCAAGAAACGCTGGTCCATCTTCAAGACCTCACCGTATGTTTAATATGCTTTCATCCTTGAAAACGGCCCATCGTCCCTTGCTGACCTAATCTAAAACGTTTTGAACTCAAATTTTATGCAACGTTAGGGTTTACTTGAAGCATTCGATAGCCATAATAGGAGGGTGATCCATAAAACATGTCCAGTAATCCCTGCCATGTACGGCAACACCTTCCGGGGAAAGCCTTGGCCGATGCCAGCGGATTTCCCGAAATCCGGCGGATCGGAACATCTCTTCATGAACGGACACATTGAGAAAGTAATTTTCGATTTCAAAGGCCCCGTCTTCCATGAAAAACGTCCAGGTGATCGGCATCCCTTCCCGAAACTCGCCAATGGCCCGGGTTTCAAACCCATAGTGACGATAGGAGGGGGCCGTTCGAAAATCCAAAACCGGACTGGCGTTGATCGTGACAAATCGTCCACCCGGTCTCAAGCAGCGTGCGATTCCGCCGCACATGGCGCCGAGTTCATCCCGATCTCGTGCGTAATTCAGCAGATAGGCGGCAATCGCAAGGTCATGTTCCATTCTGAGGTCCAACCGTCTGACATCCCCCACCCTATATTCAATCTCTCGCTCCTGTTCCGCTTCCTGCACACGGGCCAGTTCAATCATCCCTTCGGAAAGATCAACGCCAAGGACCTTTGCGGCGCCCTTTTGGCTGATTAGTCGACTGTAGAAACCCTCGCCACAGGCCAAATCCACCACCGCCCTGCCTGCAGGATCACCGATCAGGCCCATTAAGGTGAAGGCTTCGATATAAGTTCGCCACGGTTGATATTTCGACCGTCTATATTGCTCAGCAATCGGGTCGTAGTCGGTTGTCATGGGTCACCTCACCCTGAAGTCCCAAGCACCTTCGGCCTTGAGCCCTGTAAGGCCCCCATATACCTGTCCGAGCGAGCGCATTGATAGTTATCGAGGCCATTGCCAACACCATACAACTTTTCAAAATGCTTATCCATACAAGAAATAGCCTTGACTTGTTTCAGGGAATCTGGAAATTTTTGATCCAAAAAATACAGTTTCGCCTGGCGGCATTGAAGATTCTCCGGGTCGAAGTCAAAACAGAGCTTGAAAAAATCGTTAAGGGCCTGTATTAAAGGGATTAAAACTTAGTAGGCGTTCACGGGTTCAGGGTTCAGGCGTATCATAATCTTAATCGTGTTGAGTAAGATTATGATTATGATTAAGATTATGAAATAGGAAGACTATCTCATCCTTGACCTGTGAACCCGTGAACGGCTATGAACCTTTGAATGCCTGCCTCATTTCAGAGCAAATGGAGGGATATTTTCTGATGGTTGAAAGGCCAACATACGAACAGCTTGAGGAGAAGGTTGAGATCTTAGAAAAGGAACTTGCCGAACGGAAAAGGGCAGAATTATCGCTCAGGGCGAGCAAAGAGAGGCTTTCCCAAATCCTCCGGGAAACCTCGATCCCGACCTTTGTCATTAACAACAATCATATGGTTACCCATGTCAACAAGGCCTATGAGAATTTGACCGGTATCTTAGCCGATGAAATCATCGGGACCCGGAAACAGTGGCTATGTTTCTATGCAACAGAAAGGCCTACCATGGCCGACCTTATTGTAGACAACGCCTCTGAAGAAGAAATAGCGAAGCATTATCAGGGTAATTACCATAAGTCCGCTGTTACAGAGGGAGGCTATGAAGCTGAACGACTTTTTCGCGACCTTAGGAAGGGAACCAAATGGCTTTTCTTTACTGCATCACCCTTGAAGGACGACAGGGGGAACATCACAGGCGCCATAGAAACCCTCCAGGATATTACTGAGCAAAAAATGGCGGAACAGGCCCTGCGCAAATCTGAAAAGCGTCAGAGAATCCTCCTTGACTTTGTCCCATACCCGATAGTCGTATTTACCTTAGATGGCAGGGTCTACTATCTGAATCCATCATTCACCGAGACCTTTGGATGGACCCTTGAAGAATTAGCGGGAAAGACCATTCCCTATACACCACCGGGTTTGGAACAGGAAACTGGTGATATGATAAAAGAACTCTTTGAAAAAAAAGTTGTACTCCGTCATGAAACCAGGAGGCTTACCAAAGAAGGTCAAGTCTTAGATGTGGTTATGAGGGCCGGGGTATATTCGGAAGACAAAGACGAACCGGCAGGAGAACTTGTTCTCCTGAGAGATGTCACCCGGGAGAAAAGGGTCGCGCGCAACAACGAGGCAATACTGCGGATCAGCACTGCCCTCCCTGAGTATCCGGACATGGAAGAACTCTTAGATTACGTCAGTAGCGAGATTAAGCAGCTTTTAAACACAGAGGGCGCCCTTGTCATACTCTTAGATGAAGAGAGGGAAGAACTTTTCTACATGGGCGCGGCATATGACGACGCCACAACCCAGGAGAAGATAAAGGAAATCCGTTTCCCTGCGGATAAGAGCGTGGCCGGCAATGTTATCAAGACCGGTGAACCGATTATTGTACACGACACCTCTAAAGACCCCCATTTTTATCCCGGGGTTGATAAGAAACTCGGATACCACACAAAAAATCTGCTGGAAGTGCCCCTAAAGAGTGGTGATAGAATTATCGGGGCTTTGTGCGCCCGCAACAAAAAGGAAGGCGCTTTTGATGAGACGGATCTTGAGCTGTTGAGCATGATAGCAGGTACCATTGCCCTCTCCATAGAAAACGCCAGGTTCTCAAAAGAAATAATAAGGGCATATTCGAATAATGAGGCGCTCCTCAGGATCAGCACAGCCCTCCCTGAACATCCTGACCTCGAGGAACTTCAGGATTATGTCAGCAGCGAGGTAAAACGACTCATGGGATCAGAGGGCGCCATCGTCATACTCTTAGATGAGGAGAAGGAAGAACTCTTTTTTGTGGGAGCCTCCTATGATGACAGCGCAACTCAAAAAAGGGTAAAGGAAATTCGTTTCCCACTTAATGAACTTGTAGCGGGCAAGGTTATCAAAACCGGTGAGCCCTTAATAATATCCGATACTTCTGCCGATCCCGAGCTTCATCGAGAGAGAGATAAGAAGCTTGGGTACCATACTAAAAACCTGCTCCTTGTGCCCTTGCGAAGCAGTGATCGAATCATCGGCACCTTATGCGCTATCAACAAAAAGGTGGGGAGCTTTGATCAGGCTAATGTGGAATTGTTGAGCATGGTGGCGGGAACCGTCGCCCTCTCCATAGAAAACGCCAGGTTTTCTGAGGAGTTGAAAAGGGCCTACTTAGAGGTCTCGAGTATGAACCGGGCAAAAGACAAGGTAATTAACCATCTGTCTCACGAATTAAAGACCCCTGTCTCTGTTCTCTCCGGCTCCCTGAAAATATTAGAAAAGAGACTGAGCTCCCTTACCGAAAAAAGCTGGAAAACCACCCTGTCGAGGGGTAAGAGAAACCTGGACCGAATTGTAGAAATACAGAATCAGGTAGAAGACATCATGCGGGAAAAGCACTACAAATCCCACGATCTTTTGTCCCAGATGCTTGAAGAATGCGCTGATGAACTGGAAACGCTGTTTGCTGAGGAGGTTGGAGAAGGACGGCTCGTTGAAACCATAAGAAAACGGATAGATAAACTTTTTGCGCCAAAGGAAATCGAGCCGAAAAGGATTGTTTTGAATGAATACGTCAGGGAGAGGATAGCGGATCTCAAGCCACTTTTTTCACATCGCCAGGTCGATATCATAAGCCGGCTGGAAACGGTACCACCCATTTGTATCCCCCAGGATCCACTGCAAAAGGTTATCGACGGTTTGATAAAAAACGCCATAGAAAACACTCCTGATGAGGGAAAGATAGAGATCATTCTGAGAGAAAAGGATGCGGGCATTGAACTGACAGTGCATGACCATGGGGTAGGTATTATTGAAGATGCACAAAAACGAATATTTGAAGGTTTCTTTGCTACCCAGGATACCATGGCCTATTCATCCAAGAGGGCCTTTGATTTCAATGCCGGAGGCAAAGGGGCGGACCTGTTACGGATGAAGATCTTTTCCGAGCGGTACAATTTTAAGATAGAGATGGAATCTTCAAGGTGCAGGTTTATACCGAAAGAAACAGATTTGTGTCCAGGGAGAATCAGTAATTGCACTTTTTGTACCAAGGTAGAGGACTGCTACGACACAGGAGAAAGCTCCTTTGCTATTCATTTCCCTGCCGCTTCAAATTGACGCATCCTCTATGGCACTGTAGGTTTTCTTTGCGTCTTTGCGTCTTTGCGTGAGACCTTTTCTGTTCCGGTTTTGCCGGGTTAGGAGTCGTTACAGTGAATTTTGATCTGACCAGTGAGCAAATAGATATTAAAAAGGCAGCAAGGGATTTTGCAGTGGGAGAATTCAGAGACGTTGCGCGAGATTATGACCTCAATGAAACTTTTCCCAAGGAGATCCTGAACAAAGCACGAGAGTTGGGATTCATAGGTCTTTTCATTCCCGAGGAATACGGGGGGCCTGGGTTTGGTTTTCTGGAACATGCCCTGGTCTTAGAGGAATTCTGGAGTGTAGATCCAGGGATCGGCCAGCAACTCTGTTCCGTTACATTCGGTGCCGAAGAACTTCTCTTATATGCCTCCGAAGAACAGAAAAAGAAGTGCCTTGCTCCAATTTTTGATGCTGAGGGAATTATGGGTTTTGCCATCACCGAACCCGATGCAGGGAGTGACACTGCCTCGGTCAGCACAACGGCTGTCAAAGATGGTAACGATTATATAATCAACGGGAATAAAGTAATGATTGGCAACGGGACTGTAGGGACATTCCTGTTAGTATACTGTCTGACGAATCCCGAAGAAGAATCCAAGACCTCCCGTCACAGCATCATAATAGTAGAAACAGACAGGAAGGGTTATGATGCCGACAAGATGGAAGGAAAAATGGGGATCAGGTGTTCGGACACTGCCATGGTTTATTTTAATGATGTTCGGGTGCCCCGGGAGAATCTGGTTGGGAAGGAGGGGAACGGCTTTATCCAGTTGATGCACTTTTTTGACCGCTCACGGGCATACGTGGCCGCTCATGGATTGGGCCTGGCCCAGGGTGCCATGGATATGGCCATCAAGCAGGCCAGGCAGAGAGAACAATTTGGCCGGCCTGTTGGGTCCTTTCAGGCCACCCAGTTCAAGCTTGCGGAAATGGCGACTAAAATCGAAAGCGCCCGCAACATGGTGTACAAGTCGGCCTGGCTCTTAGACCAGGGCAAACCGGATACAAAACTGACCGCAATGGCCAAACTGTACGCCTGCCACGTGGCCGTTGAGGTGGTTGATGAGGCGTTACAGATCCACGGCGGTTATGGTTACTTTAATGATAATGATATCGAAAGGTTCTACCGGGCGGCCAAGGTGCTGGAAATTTACGAAGGGACTAAGGAGGTGGAAAAGATAATAATCGCACGGGAGATCTTGGGTAAGATGGGGTGAAAAGATACCGCGACTTCAATACCTACTTAAAAGAAATCTTCGGTGAACGTGTTCAGAAAATATCCTTGGATGCCGGCCTCGGCTGTCCCAACCGTGATGGAACCATATCCCGCAAGGGGTGTATTTTTTGTGATCGCCGGGGATCAGGCACCGGCGCCTTAATTAACCACGGTCTTTCCATTGCACAGCAAATCGCTGAGGCCAAGGGTTTTATCCAAAAGCGCTACAAGGCCCGGAAATTTATTGCCTACTTTCAATCCTTCACCAACACCTACGCCCCTGTTTCTCATTTGAAAGGCCTCTACGACGAGGCATTAGCTCAAAAAGATATGTCGGGTCTTTCGGTGGCCACACGACCGGACTGCGTGGACAGGGAAATCCTGACGCTTCTAAGCTCTTATCAGGCCGACCATCTTGTCTGGCTTGAATACGGTCTGCAATCTTCACACGACAAAACGCTTAAGCTGATAAACCGGGGACATGACGTAGCCTGTTTTAAACAGAGCGTCCTGATGGCCGATGAATACTCGATAAATATATGCGCCCACATCATCCTGGGTCTTCCCGGTGAAGACCGTGAAATGATGCTGGAAACGGCCCGTTTTCTCTCAAACCTCCCCATCCGGGGGGTAAAGATACACCTTCTTTATGTGGTTAAGGGGACCCCGCTTTCCGAGCTTTACCATAAAGAAGGATTCCGATGCCTGAACAGAAATGAATATGCAAACCTTGTAGTGGATTTCTTAGAGCTACTGCCTCCGGATATGGTGATCCAAAGATTGACCGGTGACCCTATTCAATCCGAGCTTGTAGCTCCTTTGTGGTCCAGGGAAAAGCAGTTAAATCTCAAACTCATCCAGACAACCCTTGAAAGGAGAGAGACATGGCAGGGGAAAGAATACCGGAAATCTACTGCTGGAAAATAAAGATTGATCGTCTGACCGTACATCTCGCTTCCACAAAGAAAGGGGCGATCCGGGTCGGATTTGCTTTGAACGGGTGGAGCGACTCTATTCTCTTCTTCAGGAGGCGATTCCCAAACGCAGATCTCATAGAAGACCATCGTATGAATCAACCGCTCGTGGAAGCGATTGAGGCGGTTTTATCGAACAAGCCTGCAGAAAAATCCCTCCCTTTAGATTTCTCATGTACCCCATTTCAATGGTCGGTATTAAAGGCCATCGCCACTATACCTTTTGGAGAAACAAAAACCTATGGGGAGGTGGCATCAATGATTGGAAAGCCCGGGGGTGCGAGGGCGGTGGGTCAGGTAATGGGCAAGAATCCCCTACCCCTGATTTTTCCATGACACAGAGTTGTTGCTGCCGGGGGACTCGGCGGATTTGGAAGCGGGCTTAATGTCAAGAGGTATCTGTTAGGGCGTGAAGCAGAGTCTGGAATTATGTAGCAACACCTATTTCTGAGGTTCCCCCACCCTTTCGCGGAGGAGTTGATCCATGGCTATTTGATACTCTGCCGAACCGGCTAACATGGATTTTTTTTGTGCTAATTGGGCTACGATTTCCTCTTCGACCTTGTCGAACTGGATATGGCTCTGGCTTATGACCCGGTTTATGACATGGTATACCTCTTCATCAGTCCCATAAATCTCTATTACATGCGGATCATCGATAAGGACTTCCATAAGGTACTGGGTCATATATAGAGAATAGGGATTTGGACGGGGGACAAGGTTACGGATGGGGGAAATAAAGTACTCGAAATCAAATTCCGAGCTATGTAAGGCTTTTTTCAGGCCTTTGAGGATGGAATCGGAAATAGCAGCCGCATTGTCTGTTTCAATAATCCTTTCCTGCAGCAGGATCTGACGAAGCTTATTGTGTATTTCAGGAAGCTTAAATCTAAAAAACCTCCCCTCTTGAAAGGCCCTCTGTTTCTCCTGCCTCTCAAGTCGATTAATTAACTTATTATGAACCTTGCCGGTATCCCTTTGATGCATACTCAGCCCTTATGGCCCGCACTCTCTATTCTTTATTCTTGGAAGGAGCCGGGGTATCTTTCTTGCTCGAACTCTCCGTCGCACTCTTTGCCTTTTTCTCGGGGTTCGCCTTTTCTTTCGCCTTTTCTGTATTCCCGCTGGCGCCCTTTTCCTTGCCCTCCTTATATGTAGAGCCGGACTTGGAGGCATAATCGGTTACGTACCAGCCTGTCCCTTTCAGGTGAAAAGTGCTGTGAGAAATGAGCTTTTTCAGCTTATTAGAATGACACTCCTCGCACTCGGTGATGGGTGGGTCTGAGAATTTCTGCAAGGCCTCTAAATGGTGCCCGCATTCATCACATTCATATTCATAAATCGGCATTCCTGCTTTCCTCCTTATGGTTCACTGTCAAACAACAACCTGGCATATCCTGTGCCCCTGATATGAGTCAAGGATATAGTCCAGGTTGGAAAGAGAAAAATCTTTTAATATTTCATAAGTGGTTGAATGAACGACCTCTTCTTCCTCAACCCTCTCCTTGTCCGGAACATCAAATCTCTGAAAAAAATTGCAGAACCTGACGATATGAACCAGCTCATGGGTGAAAATATATACGAGGAGGGGCAAGAGAGCCAGATTTCCGTCTCTATTGAGCGCCTTCAAAATAAGGTGATCCTGCAAGCAGATAAAATAAAAATCGCGGCCTTTTGTTCTTGACTCAAAATCATTTAACACCCTCATCCCCTTGCTTAAAACAGCGAGGGCAAAATTACTTATCTCCCCTCCACTCAAAGATGAGAGCGTCTTCACGTCATAGCCATAATTCTTCCATTGCCCACTTGAGAACTTAAAATAATTCCCCGTGGCATCCTCGGCAATATCGAGGGCATCGCTTAGAATTATGAACTCATCTTGTCTGAAAGAGGCCATCTACAGTATTTCAATTTCTGTTTCTATAAAATTGAAATGTCATCCATAGTCCTTTATTGTCATCCGCTTCGCGGGAATTAACTCATAGGCAAAAGCGGCTACTATAAAACAAGGCTCATCATCAGGTCCGCGCAGGAAAAAAATAAGGCATAACAGGCAAATGTCAATACCGGAACATACTTTTACTGGTGGCGGTGACTGGATTTGAACCAGTGACCCTGCGGATATGAGCCGCATGCTCTGACCACCTGAGCTACACCGCCTCTTAGATTACCAGACACGTTAATTTATTTATGTTTTTTCTCTTGTCAATCCAATAGCCTATCTAAGAGATTGAAGAATTGCAAATTTAGGAATTGCACGAATATTTCTTTTCAATGCCCCTAATTCCTCAATACCCCAATCCCTCAATTCGTACCTTAGAGGTATTTTTTAACCTCTTCAGTCAAAGCAGGGACAACGTCAAACAGGTCGCCCACCACACCATAATCGGCCTTTTGGAATATGGGAGCATCCTCATCCTTGTTGATTGCGACAATTACTTTTGACGTGCTCATACCTGCTAAATGCTGAATTGCCCCTGATATGCCGCAAGCGATATAGAGATTCGGTGAAACCACCTTTCCTGTCTGCCCTACCTGGTCTGGATGAGGTCGCCAGCCCGCGTCAACTGCCGCACGGGAAGCCCCCACGCTGGCCCCTATCAGATCGGCCAACTCTTCTAAAATATTGTAATTTTCCGGACCTTTCATGCCGCGGCCGCCTGAAACAATCTTGTCCGCTTCAGTCAGATCAACCTTGCCACTTTCATCCTTGGCCACATCAACGACCTTTGTCTTGAGGTCGCCATCATCAAGAGTAAAAGAGGCATCAATAACCTCTGCTGACTTAGACGCGTCAGGTTCGTTAATACTCATCACTTTCGGCCTGGCTGTGGCCATTTGTGGCAGGCTGTTTTCAAGAGTCACTTTTGCGTACGCCTTGCCCGCATAAACAGGTCTGGTAGCCACAAGATTTCCGTCCTCTATAGCAAAGACAGTGCAGTCCTGGGCCATACCGACATCCAAGCTGGCCGCTAATCTGGCAGCCAAGTCCTTACCCTCAACAGACGCACCCAGGATCAGTATTTGCGGGTCATTAGCCTTGACCAGTTCAGAAATTACAGACACATAAGCGTCTGTAGTATAGGGCTCCAGTCTGGGGTCATCAGCCACCAATACCCTATCCGCGCCGTACTGGCCAAGTTCAGAGGCCTTCTCCTTGATATTGGAACCTAACAATATCACAGTCAACTCCTGACCCAAGGCATCTGCCAGACGCCTCCCCTCACTGACAATTTCGTAAGTTATCTTCCGGATCTCCCCATCCCTTTGCTCAGCAATTGTCCAAACTCCCTGTGCCATTTTTTATCTCCTTAATTGTTATGAATCATTTCAAATATATCTCAGGGATTCTTTAACTGTAAGACGTGATTATTATTTCTAATTCCTCAATCCCTC
Organism: Deltaproteobacteria bacterium; assembly: GCA_029932035.1. Classification (GTDB taxonomy): domain Bacteria; phylum Desulfobacterota; class DSM-4660; order Desulfatiglandales; family Desulfatiglandaceae; genus Desulfacyla. The sequence goes on from JAOZQV010000008.1 coordinate 15,092, forward strand.
ATTTCGTCATTATAGAACTTTTGCCTCATCGTGGAGCAACTTAGCCAATTCAGCGGCCTTTTCCTGCGGTGTCTCTCCTTCAACAATCTTGCCTGCCGCTCTCTCAGGAGGCGGCGTCAACTCCAGGATTTTGAGCTTTCTTGCCCCTTCTCCAAATTCCGCACTATCCAAACCCAGATCAGCAAGGGTTTTTTCCTCAAGAGGCTTTTTCTTGGCCTTCATAATCCCTGGCAAAGAGGCATACCGCGGTTCATTCAAACCTTTCTGCGCTGTTATAAGGGCTGGAAGATTCGATTCTATTATAAGAGCCTCCCCTTCAATAGGCCTCTCAACCTTGACAGACTTCCCATCCTCTGCCACTTCTACCTTAACAATGATGGAGAACTGTGGAATACCCAACAGTTCCGCAATGGTAGCCCCAACCAGACCGAGGTCATCATCCACGCCGCGCTGACCGGTGAAGATCAGATCGTAATCAAGGTCCTTAACAGCCGCAGCTATCGCCTTTGCATTTGCAAGAGAATCACTCCCATCCAAGGCCTCGTCGCTGACCAGGATCCCCTTGTCGGCCCCCATGGCCAAGGCAGTACGTATTGATTCTGTCACCCTTTTTGGACCAAGACCCACTACAGTAACCTCGCCCCCATGTTTTTCTTTAAGACGCAAGGCTTCTTCCACCCCAAACTCATCATATGGATTCATAACCCATTTGATATCATCTGTTACAATTGATTTGCCATCCGGTCCGATCTTGATCTGGCTTTCCGTGTCCGGCACCTGTTTCAAACAAACTATAATATTCACTTTATCCTCCTTCCCTACACCCAAGTTTGGGTTAACAAATTATGGTCGCCTTTATATTTTTAGGCCCTAATGCCATTCAAAAAATATTCGCTAATTTGCTTTGCGACCGTTCTGATATCATATTGCCTTCGAGTTGACAATACCCAAAATCTGGACACCTCATCCAATGCCCCAAAAAATGCCCTTTTGGCCACTTTGGGGATCACATCTTTCTTGAAAATACCCCTTTTTTGGCCCTCGCTTATAATATCCTCAATTATATCCAAATACTGAAGAAATTTTTCATTCTTATATTCCTTCATAAACTTGCCGCTCTGCCGCAGCTCCACCTGAATAATCTCTGCCATATCTTGGTTCTTTTCAATAAGATCAAGATGGGTTGATGCAAATCGCTCAAGCTTCTTTGCAGGATCATCTATTCCAGAGATCTGGACTTCCATATTATCAATCACGGCCTTCATCTGTTCCTCAAAAAGAGAGATCAGGATATCATCTTTGTTTTCGAAATAAATGTAAATAGTACCATCCGCAACCTTAGCCTCTTTGGCAATTTCTGATATCTTGGATTGGTAGAAGCCCTTTTTTGCAAAAACTTTGGTGGCCGCCCCTATAATTCGATAATATTTTTCATTATTCTTTCTTTTGCTCATAGTTTTCACCGTCAATGAATGATTATTCATTCATGAAGCGAATATCATTGCCTGCAAACAGTGTCAAGACATTTTCTATGCTTTTTTCGCAATTCGCTCTCCCTGAACCGACCTAAGGACTTTTTCAGACCGGCATGAAATTTATTTGGAATAACTTCTTGACAAGAAATTAGTGGCTGAACTAAATTTTGTAAACTATTCAAAACTTGGGTAATTTGGGTGATGAGTTTTGGAGCAATTAAAAACGACCAGGACCAAGATCCCTGAATCAATCTATATAGTGTCCGTTCAGAAATGAGGATTTTTGTTCAAGATCGAGGCATACGAAAAAATAACCACAGGTATATATTTGATATTCCGAGGATTATTTTTTTAGCATAACGCAGATATTGGGCAAAAAGACCATTTATGGATGGACACTATCTACCTTTGGAAGGTTGCGCTTCATGGTTTATACCACCTCTCCTCCCAAAGAGACCCTTTGGCAAAAGGACCCTTTTCAATTTATCAACCCTGATGATTTTGATGCATTGGGGATCGATCCGGCATATGTCCCTATAGGGACCTATGTCTCTTTCAAACACCCATCCCAACTACGGAGCAGATTTGGTGGCAATGCCTATGGGGTTGGCCTTTTCGAGGACTATGACCGACTCAAACCAAAAGAGATAAAACAACTCCATGCCATCAGCCTCGAAAACCCCGAAGATATAAGGATATATTACAAGGAACTCAATGAGATATACCGCAAGATGGGACTTTTGATCAGGTTTTCCAGCCTCGGAAAACGGTACTACCTGATCCCCGTTCATCTCATATCTAACTCCCTTACCCACATCAGAGCCAGAGTAGAAGAAATTAGCAAGATAGTCGGTTTCCACAGAAAAAAATATCTGAAAGAATCTTATAGTATAGGTGTACTGTCCCATCATGACGATTTAATCCTGAATGAGCTTTCTTTTCGATTTAAGGAACACAGTGTTATTGCCTTGGACTCTATAGAGAAGTTGTCTAAACTGAACCAGAGTCTGGACCTTGTCATTCTGACGAGCGATCTATATGAGATTGTCCTCATGGAGGAATTCGGCCCTCCTGCGCAAGAAACACCGTCAAAAAGGCAGCTCGACCAGTATTGCACCCACCTCCTCTGGAAGGTCCGCAACTTGCTAAAAGCGGAGGGTGAAGTCTTTTTGATCGCAGACCATTTTACACCCAAGACCAATCGAACCGCTGAACTCGTTTTTAAGACTGTGCAGGAAGAAAAAAACTTCGTGTTGTTCAGCCATATCTTTGGCACTAAAAAGAGATACAAGATCAAAGATCACATCCTCACGGCAAACATCTTTGATTTACAAAAATATCTGAGTGGTTCTTATGTAGAGCAGGAGATTGTAGACACTTTACTCGGTGGGAAATCTTTTGAAAAAATGTCCCTTGAAGAAATAAATGACCTGCCATATATCAATTCTCAATTGCCTGATTGGCCTTTTCCAATTGATCAGGAAAAGATCTGGTCCAAGCTCTTTGAAATTTTTTTTGACAAGGTATTTCTCAAACCTGTGGTACCCGACCCCATCAAGAAGGATTGGGGAAAGAGATTTTCATGCAAAGACTACTCTCCTAAATACACAATGGTCTATCTCGGACAGAAAAAGGCCCTCAAAACCACCGTAGAGGACGTCAAGCGGGATGTGATGAACTCTAACCTCAGCGGTTGTCCCATAGAACTTGTGGCCGATTACAAAGACTCATTTGAGTATCTGATTCAAACCCTTAGAGTTATTTCAGGAAGGTTTAAGAGAGGGCGCTATCAAATCCTGGCGCAGGTTTTTGTTGATCGCTTGAAGCAGCCTTTGGAAAATAAAAGCAGGAGATTCAAGGCCCTCAACCATGTTATCAGGCTAACAACAAAGATCAATCGCCTCGAAAAGATAAGGGGTTACCTGAACCCCTACGGTATAGAAGGCCCAAGGACCCGACTGCTTGAAAATCTGGAGGCCCTGATCCTTTTTGGGTTTAACTATAATGAGCTGAAAGAAATCATCCTTATCGTCCTGGGACATACTGCTTTAGGTCGGATCATCTCCGGTAAGGCAACCGAGAAGGCCTTAAAACCTGTTTCTGATCTTGCCCGCACATATGATCTCCACCAGGCCCTTAACCTGCTCCGTTATTGCAGGCTGATGACCTTAGCCGAAACAGAGGCGGCCCGTGGCTCTGAGCTTACCCATGAACAGCTCTCACAAATCTTTGTTCTTTATGAGTCGACAGTAAGAGTTGTAGTCAACCAGGAATTGGATTGGGATCAGCTTTTGGATGAGAAAATAGCCACCATGGGGGGAATACATAACAAAATTGTTCAAAAGATTCTCATGATGATGAATTATTTCGAATTCCTCGATAATTGGAGCGAGCTCAGACAAAAGGGCCTGATGGAAAAAGAGGCCTTAGCCGACTATGATGAACGAAAATTGGAACGGATAGAGAATGTCATAAGGCTTGTCAATACAATAGAAGAATTCGAGGAGATGTATCTTAAGCTCGATCCCCTGCAATTGCCTCTGTTCTATAGGAAGTTTCTCGAGGTGGAATTCCATGGGACAGGACATCTCTTTGAGATGATGAATAGCCAAAATGTGTTTGTGCTTCTCTGGATTGCAGTGATTCTGGCACAGGGCGAAATCATCAATTTCAACCCAATCCTGGCTGATGTGGGCACGATGGAAATTGAAGATCGGGTGAGAAAAGTAGAGCAGGAGACGTCGTCCATTAATATTGAGCGCCTCGATCTGACCATCCTCAGACGGTTTAGAGATCAGTTAAGCCAAGAGAAATCCTCATTTATAATGGGGACCGGTTTTCAGCTAAGCATCTCATCAAAGTCAGGGGCATTGGAGATTGCCTATAAGGACATATCCAGGGATATTGAAAGAGTGGCCGCCCTGTCAAAGACAATACTTACCCGACCAGTTCCCCAAATAGCACAGGAAGAGCTGAAGAGCTTGGAGAAATTGTTTTCTGATCTTGAGACTTTTTTCCAAAGCCATCTCAGGATCGTTAAGGAAATTGATTCCACATTGAAGTTGCCTGCAAAGCAGGAGAGATGGTTTCAGGAGACCAAAGAACTTAGAGAAACTTTGAAATCAAATTTCCTGAGCGTCGTGTTTCGTCCTGAGCATTTATACACTGATCTTGCCCTCCTTTTTTATAATGCACCCTCTCTTTTGAATTTCCTGATCCCCGAATTTATGGCCCTTCAGGACCTCGACATCTCTGGGCATATTTACTTAACTTCTCCTGTCACTGACTACATTATTGCTGCGACAAGAAAATTCCAGGCCTTAATTACACACGACAAGCAGGGTTTCCAGGACATAGACTTCCTACACAGGTTGGCTCAGAAGGAATTTGGGCCCATGGCCACTGGTATCGTGGGGCTCAGTGAACTACAGTTGGAAGACCTCGGGAAAATTATTGAGGGCTTAAAAAACAACCCTCCCCTCTTTGACGCATTGGCCAAATCATTCATATTTCAGGATCTCGGAAGAGTCCCTGCCCTTAGAAAAAAATATAAAGAAGAGATCAACCCGGCAGCCCTGGCCGGGGCAGGCGCACTTTTTGTGGAAAGGGAAAAAATCGCTGAAAGGTATGGCCTTAACAAAGATGAAAAGACGTATCTTATTTTCTTGGTGAGGCATCACGCCTTGCTTCATCATATAGTGCGGGGAGAGATATCGTTTTCTGCCATAAAATCGATCCTCTCCCCCCGTGATAAGGAACTCTTTGACGCATTTCTTGTATTCTCATTCATAATGCTTTCCGCAATCAGGGAAAATCTGATCCTTGAGGATCTGGCCATTCGGTTTTTCCAGATAAGGGCCATGTGTCATAAGATAATTGATGGTGAGATAACGCTTGAAGGAGAGTTGAACAATGCTTTTGAGGAGAGGGGTTCCCTTTTTTGCGCCTTTGAAAGGCACCAAACCGAAGGACTTCCTGAAGGCATTTCATTAACTGATTACCTGGAATCAAAGGAATGGGAGGAAACAGATAGACCAGGAATTATCAGGGCTGGAAGGATGATTTTTGCGACAGAAAGGATCTTCAAATTGCGGGGTATCAGGTATGTTGAATTCCAAGATCTCGTAAACCTTATGTTAGAGGTCCCGCTGAAGTACATTCACAAGAAAAGAAAATTTCACAATGTGGGATACGCAACTTTTGAAAAGGAGGTCTATGAGGCCTTTCGTATATACAAAACCCTTCAAAATTTAGCAGAACCGGTGAGGCATTTCATGTTAGAGCAACTCATCGGAGATAGAGTGCGTATCTTCGGATATGAGAAAGTAGGCGGTTATTTGAGCTACGAAAACCAGGTTAAACTCCTCTTGGCTGGACTATTGGGAACAAAGAAGATCAGAACAAATGATCAGCCGGTCTCTCTGAGTTTTTTAGGCATAAGCGAAGAGATTGAAAAGCGTTATGAGGCAGTCAATGACTCTCTAAACGAGCTTTCCATACAGAAACTCTGGGAAGAGAGCTACCAGTTGACCCATCTATTTAGCGCCAAAACCGGAATCTTAATGAGGAAGGGAAGTTTTCCCAATCTTCTTTCCGTGGATTTTCAGGACCGTATATCTATCTCTCGTAAGATATCTTACCTGTCGTCTATTAATGATCTGGAACAACTGAAAAACTATTTTCACTACAGCCTAAGCTCTCTACGAAAACATCTTTTTTATACAGATGATTACGAACTTCTCCTTGAAAAGGCCTTTGAAAAGAGGATGACTGAAATCACGGATATGATATTGGACCGCGCGGAAAGACAGATGAGTCTGGTCAAGGATTTTGAGGATCTCCATAATCTGGTAAATGATCTTCTGGATCGATCCTGGGATATCGGCTTTTCCCGAGAGCAGAAACACACGCTGAACGATTTTTACGAGATGAGAAAGGATACCTTGAAGAGGGAAAGGCTCTCAGAAATTGAAGGGATACTTGATAGCATCAATGATCCGCAGGAGTTAAAGGACTACTGGCAGAGCATCAAATGGTAT
>JAOZQV010000232.1:0-3574 GCA_029932035.1 Deltaproteobacteria bacterium
ACATACATCCCTATCTGGTCTTTCTGGGATATTGCATACCCCCAGATAGCAGCATAGTTTACCGGCAAAGTGGCAAATCGTTTGGCCAAGATATCCGCCCTTTTCCGTGCATCAAACCGGTTTGCAATGCCCTGTGCAGCGAGGTAACCTATACTGTTTGCGATCTGCTGTGTACTAAACTCGGCGAATATCATCATATCATCCACTAACTTGACGGTCAACGCTGTCATCGCTGCCGAAACCTGCGAAAAGCTCTCATCGATAAAGAGGGCAATGGCCAAGAGTTTTTTTGCCTTCTCTATCTTTTCCGGTGTGACTTCCACCGTGCTTGTCGCTTCCCTGTACAGCTTTTGCTGGATTGTTGCCTTATTTTCCACCTCCCTTTCCAACGCCTCTTCCCTCTTTTCAAGCCCTGCCTTTTCTCCACTCGGCAACTTTTTTTCTTCAAGCCTGGCCTGAACCTCCTTGAGATCTGCAACAGCAACCTCTACCTCATTATCCACCCTCTCCATGGTGTCACGGATATGGTCTGGAAGGAGGGTATAAAAAACGTCTTTGAAGGCTCCTAAACGCTCCCCTTCTACGATCCTGAGACATTCTACAGGTATTCTCAGATCCACCCACGATTTCAATCCGTCTTTCTCAAAGAAATATTGATTGAGCAATTCCTCGGTGGGGGTGTTAAAAAAAGTGCACTCTTTCTTGATCGGCATTCTTCTGCATTCTGCAGATCCTGGCCGGAGGCTTTCAAATTTATTACTGTAATAAGGACATTTGCAACCGAAAGGATAATAACTCACCACCCTCTTGGCATGTTCATAACGCCTGCCCATTGTTTTGGAGGCCTCTATGATAAGGGTACCTCTGGATGCGATGATTGCGCGTGCTAACAGGGCATTTACTCCTCCCGGACCCACATAACCGAAATAAAGCGCAGGATTATAAAATTTGAAAAAGTAAAAGTCATTCTTCAACAGCTTAAATAAACATGCATCATACCTTTCCCTGGTCATTTTCTCGCTTTTTGCAGGGTCTTGTGAATATTGATTCAACAACTCGGGCCAGGGGTCTTCTAATGAGACAGGCATCCTTTTCAGGAGTAACTGGTTCAGTTTGGTCATGGCGGCTATTTCATCCAAAAAGACCAGGTCCATCTCTAACTCCATTGCAGGATTGACCGCCTTGGTAACCTTAACACCCGTTACCTGTTCTATGGCCTTTAGACAGCCCGTCAAGAGAAGCAGGATTGAAAGCATGAAAAGGATTTTCTTCATTTATTATCACCACTCATAAAAGAATTATGGCAAACCCCGGATGAGAATTATTGCTCAATAACCTTTGGGGGCTTTATATTCGTCGAGAGACTTGCCTGTAGTCTTTTGCCGCTTAAAGGATGCAAAAAAAGTGTCTAATTCATAAAACACCTCTTTCATCGCGTTTTGCATCTCCCTGTCTTCAGGTTTCATGATTGCGGCTCTCTTGTAGAATTCCCCCGCCCTGGTCAGGTAACGCACCTGGGTTTTCTGATCATTGGCCACACTCCAGGCCATACATTCCAGGGCAACACCGGTATTATAAAGGAGGGCCGGATCCTCACATTTTGGATCATTAGCCGCAGGCTTGAGGACCTCATAGGCCCCCATGCAATTGCCTGCGTCTATCATCTGAGCCGCCTTATCTGTCAGTCCTCCATCGGTTTTAATCGGTCTGAGAACACTGCTCTTTACAGGCACGAACTGACGCACCACCCGCTTTACCGCCTCTTTCACCATCGCCTCTTTCACACGGATCGGAGAAGGTAACCGCTCCTTTTTGTAGACAGGCGCTTCATAATGCTTTTCTATCAGGACAGGATCGCTCGTCGAACACTCAATCATCCCCGCCTGCCGGATGGAAAAGCTGGCCTGAAAGAGGCCCTCTCTCGTGATACGGCCCCCCTTTTTTTTGGTTTTTACGGAAAGCCTGTGAACCCTGATGCTCAGATCAGGGTATTCCCCGCTCATGGCAGGGACGGAGATTGGATTAATAAATCTCGTCTGGCCCAATACGGCACGTGCGTATTGGGCAATAATCCTTTTTTCCTCACCAACTACTTTGCCGGTCACGGTTTCAGGCCCTACGTACATATAAGAAATGCCCTGTTCTCCCGGAGTAGTGCAGACCATTGCCTCTTTTACAGGGTTAGGCCTGTACACATTCACCAAGGCGCCCTTTTTAGAGGGACCTGTGGCTGCGCATGCCGCCAAAAACAGGCAAAGTAATACAGCTAAAAAGGGGATGTATCGTCTCATCTAATATCCTCCTGTAGCTTTTCCCGTAAAAACAACCCGGCTCCCGATCATTTCCGAGGGGGTGAGAGGAAGCCCATTCTTGTTCACTGCCTGGCGTATTGTCCGTCTGACAGATGTTGGATCAGCTTCACTGAAGATCTCAATTTCTATATACTTGCCAGTCTGACGGGCAACGCGGTATCTCCATCCGATCTCTTCCACAATCCCTTCCACATTGTTTTGGTCTTTTACTGAGATATTTCTGAAAATCAGGGTGACAAACTTTGCCCTCTTTGTGCTGAAACGGTTAACGATTTTTTTCACCAATCGATCCACGGTCCTTGGTCCCACCTTTATAGCGGTCCGGGCAATTCCATCCTGCAAACCATAGGCGCCACCCCTTGAAATAGTCTTATCCCTATCCTGAACATTGGCAAAAAGCTCGCCTGTGGTTGTATCAAATGCCTTGATTGAGAGGGTACACAAAATGATATTATATCCGTCCGAGGTGGGCTTCTTGGCGGCATCGAAGCTGACAACTATAGCCGCATCTGCTGCCTCTTGCCGAGCAAGATTGATGGCGTCTTCTTCATCTACCACCATTTCTGCCGATTTTGCCTTTATGCGCACCAATTGATCAGGCAGGAAAACCCTGAATCCGTAGCTCGACAGCTTGTCCTGAATCAGGTCCATTATAGTCTGCACACCCTTGGAGTTGGCCGGGAGATCAAACCCTGTCCGCGGCTTATACACAACAATCACCTTTCTCTCATCAAAACTTGTCTCTTGAAAGGTCCTTTGCGCCCTCGGGTCCTTAAGAAACTCATCCAGGGCACTTTGCAATTTGTGATCGTCTACGTTTACCCTCACCTTTGCCCGGTACATTTCGCCGATCGGGTCCTTTCCAGCGGCTATGACTTCATGGCTCTTAACATATCCGGCGCTTGCCGAGGCAATTCTGTCCCATACCAGCTTTCCCTGGCTGACCTGGGTCTGCGATTTCACCATGGTGCCTAAGGCCTGCTCAACCGCTGCCCGGATGGCATTATTGACGGCCTCCTGCCGGGTCCTCCCCTCTCCAATCGCCGTTGTCTCGATGGCCCAACTCACTGACGAGAGGAAAAAAAGGCCTAAAACGGCAACCAACAAAGAAATCCACCCTTTTCGTCTTGTTTTCATTTTCTTACTCCTTTCATTTTGATGGTCTCGTAAAAAGTCCAATTTCAGGTTTTTATTGCTTATAACTTCTTGACATTACTGCATTTCAATTTCACTTCCTGTGAGTTTTGTGCCTTTTTGTGGCA
>JAOZQV010000232.1:3584-6261 GCA_029932035.1 Deltaproteobacteria bacterium
TATAAATTTGAAATATTTCAGAATATGGCATCTAAATTTTGGGTATGGAAATCTGTGTGATTTAAGCCTATTGGGAGTAACATGACGAGTTTGAGACAAAAAAAACCGGTTGATTTAGAATGGAGTCAGATAAAATCATCTCAAAGCCTGCGTTGTAGGTTATCCGGCCGGTTACGAGACTGGTTTGTTTTTACCAATCATATCGTAGAATGTCAAAGAAAAGTTTATTTGGGCGGTTCCTGGCTATCATCCCCCTTTTGCGGTCCCCTGCCGCTGGTGATTTGAACTTGACGACTGATCTCTTGCTGTCTATTATTTTCCCATGGTGTAAACTCATTTCACGGGGAGGGGATTATGAACAGGTTTATTCTGCTGTCAGCAGGGTGTTTGCTTCTTTTTGCCGGTATCTGTAGTGCTGGAGACTACGGATTTGAAACCACATCAGAAGGGATCAGCAAAGGCCTGCTTGGGATCGAGACAAACCCGTCTTCGGACAAGGCCGGTTGGGAATCCTTGACTGACAAGCCCAAGCCCCCGGAGAAGACCAAAGATGTCAAGGTCCTGAAAAGGGAGAAAGGGATGGAGGTATGGGAGACGATCAGGGTTCCACAGAAAAGAACGGGCGGCTTTGTGAATCTGCAGATCCAGTTTGATGTGAATTCTTACAGGATCCGTCCGGATTCTTTTCCGATTTTGGACGAATTAGGAAAGGCCCTTGTCAGCCCGGAGTTGAAGCATCGTACCCTATACATCAATGGCCACACTGATTCCGATGGGAAAGATAAATACAACCTCCGCCTGAGCCTGAACCGCGCTTTTTCGGTCAAGAAATATCTGATCGATCACCACGCCATCTCTCCGGATCGCCTGAAAATTATGGGCTATGGCGAGAATATGCCCTTGAAACCGAATACCACTGCCGGGAACAAACAGCTCAACCGGCGCGTGGAAATCGTTGCCAGTGAATAATCAGGATCTCTGCTCTGAACGACCAGGTTTCTTTTGCAGAGGGTGCTGAAGGATGTGTGAGCCCCTATCTCAAGCCATTTCCCCATCTGGAGATATGAAAAGATGAAAAAGGGCCTCCTGATATTGCTTGTCCTCCTCTTTTTTTCACTTACGGATACATCTCTCTCTGCCGGGAAAAGCGACCCAAGTGGCATATTGTGCTAAGGGAGAATATGCGCTAAACTAATTTAATGGCTTCAGCAAAAAACGATTTCCGATTGGTAAGGCCTGTACCGCAAGAGTTATGCTAACCCCGATGTTGGATTAGCATTCACCAATGATGGGCTTTTTCTGGCGAAAAAGTGGTGATGTGAACCTCCCGGATTTTCCGGGGAGCTACAGGAGGTTTCAAATGGATGGGCTGAGATATGATCGTATTTGCAGATCCTGCGCAAAGCCGGTAAAGATGTTTTTTTGGGGATTAATCGCATTATGGGGTATGGCTGTAACCCCGGAAGCGCTTGCCCAGACTTATGACTTTGATGAAGGGATCGAGGTGCTTGCTCAGGGGCTTATTTCAAGAAACAAGGATGCCCTAAAAGACAAAAAAATAGCCGTTTTTGGAATAATTGAAAGCAAGTCCAAAAAGAAATGGGAGATCTCTTCTCACATCGAGGACGGAATTGTGGACGTGCTGGTAAACAGCGGTTACACTGTGATCGAGAGGAGAAGGATTGATGACGTAATCAAGAAGGAGATCAAGAAGACCACTGAATTGTGGTTTGACGAGGCCCAGGTCGCCCGGTTCGGAAAGCTTGTGGGAGCGGATATTGTTGTGACAGGGCGCTATGTTAAATGGGGGCGCACTATGCTGAGGATTAGTATCAGGGCAATCAATGTGTCTAAAGGCAAGATTGTGGCAGTTAACAAGGTGAAGATTCTCACAGACAGGATAGCAGATTTACTGAAACCCGAAGAAGGGGTCAAGCCACCCGTATCCGTACCTGAGAAACCGTCGCCAGCCTCCAAAACCAAGTCCAAGGACAGCCAACCCGGGGATTATCCTGGTGGATATCCCCAGGAAAATCAATCAGAGCAGTTAGCTCCTCCCGCTCCCCAGATGGGCTATTATTGCTGCGATCAATTCGGCAATAGACGGTGCCAATTGGTTCAGCCCTTGCCTGTTGGAAGCTCTTGTTTCTGCTTTGGCCAGGGGTATGGATATGTCTGCCAATGATTCTTAAGAACGGATAACGATATGGACATGAATAGACGTCGGTTTCTGGCATGGTGTGGTCTCACAGCAATTAGCGGCTTTAATCTCACTCTTTCCGGTTGCGGGGGACAGGGTTTCTCAACCAGCAGGCAGGGGGACAGTTAGGCAAGAATGCCAGGGCTTCATTCCTGTCGGCCATGGAAGAAGGATTTGATGGTATCGGAAAGAAACAGGATCGGAATGTGGACCTCATTTTTCAAATGCCAGGCACTACCTAACGGAGACGATTCATTTTCGGCGAGGATCAGGATGTTAATGAAAGCCGGTACATCCGTTCGTATTTAGGCCCTCACTTTTAAAGGGGCAGAGCAAACCCTAAGCCATGGAGAAGAACGTTTAAGAAAGATCATCTCAATACAGATATGAGGAGGTCACCGATGAGTCTCGCCGCAAAAGAAATACAGCACCAGATCAAAGAACCCAAAGGGCTTTCCAGCCGGATTGTTAGACTCC
>JAOZQV010000009.1 GCA_029932035.1 Deltaproteobacteria bacterium
TGAGGCTGTCGGCCCGGTGATGGGTCATCTCCACCAGATTGATTCCAGGGATGGAACGAATAATCTCCCTTGGCTCGTCAAAGATCTGGTTGTGCCGACCGAGATAGCAGGGATCATGGTAAGTGACCGTCGCGTCTACCCTCTTGTTGAATGGAAGTTTTCCATTGGCCAACAACTCTTGCAGGACCTGGGTATAGTGACGGGCCCTGAAAGGGGCCTCCGGGTACTCATTCTTAAAAGTATGGAAGCAGTGGGGCGAAGAGGTAGCCAAATCGGTAATCCCATATTTGTCAAAAAGCTCGAGACAACCCTCTGTCTGCTCCTCAAATAGTCCCAATTCGCCCACACGGTGGGCAATGTCTCCGCAGCAGGGCTCTTTCTTCCCGAGGATGCCGAAATTCACTCCCGCAGTCTGGAGGACTTTTGAAAACGATCGGGCGATCACCTGGGCAGTGTCATCAAAGGAGGTGGTGCATCCCACAAAGTAGCAGAGATCCGCTTTTGCGCCTCTTTTTGTGAGATCAATTAGATCCGCATCTTTGGCCCAGGCGCCCCGCTGCCGCTTTGAGGATTCCCAGGGGTTGTTGTATTTGAAGAGCTTCTCAAGGGTCTGGTTCATAAGCTTGGGCACCTGGGTGCCCTCTTCCACGGCTAACACCCTTTTTTTGGTCACCACCTCGAAGGCAGCCCCGTAGACCGGGCAGACCTCTAAGCAGGCCCTGCAGGTAGTGCAGTACCAGAAGTTTTCATCCACATTGCTTTCTTCATTACGGTTCATGAACCGGATATCTCCCACAGGAGAGTGTTCCTGCCACAATAAGCGCCGCATGGCCTGGACAAAATCCCGGGGCGCAAAGGGTTCTCCGGCTCCGGCAGAGGGGCAGGCCGCCACACACCTGCCGCACCGCATGCAGCCATCAAAGAAGATCGCATCGCCCAGATCAAATTCACCAGCCTCTTCCTCAACACCCAAGACGGCTGGTTTGGAAGCGCCCTGGAAATAGATGCCTGCAGGCGCCCCCAGAACATGAAACAGTTTGGTATAAGGGATTACCGCGATAAAACCGAGGCATATGAGAGAATGTCCCCACCAGAGATATGAATAAAAACCCTCGGCTCCAGCGACCGAAAAAAGGCTGCCTATCCACCAGCCAACAAAAGACCAGGCACCCCAAGCGGGCTGTTGAGAAGCTAAACGAAGACCCTCTAACATGAACCCTGACAGGCCCGCTAACAGGAGCCACAAAGGTACAACGGCATCTTCCACCCGCCTTTCGAGACGGGAAACGCGCTGGAGATATCTGCGAATGAGGGCCCAGAAGATTCCTGTTAGGAGCATTAGCCCTCCCACCTCCATGATCAGGGAAAAAATTAGATAGGCCGTACCCTCTAAGAACGTAAAGATATAGTGGTGGATGGCCAGCAGAGAAGTGCCGATGAAAAGGGACAGAAACCCCCAGAAGATAAAGAAATGCATCATGCCCGCGGCGATATCGCCCTGAAACACGCGTCGACCTAAGAAGGTATCCAGGATCATTCTCTTGAGTGCGTCCCCTGAAAAGAGGAGATCCAGGGATCTCGCGCCCTTTTTCCATACCCGGATGTGCGCGCCCACGCCAGCTAAAAAAAGCCCTGTGGCCAAACCCGCCAACACGTAGAAGATCCAAGCGTTCTCGATCTGCCAGAACATAATGCGATTGGGTGTCATGTAAGCCCCGTTAGTTTAACACTTAAACATTTATGCCACTCAAAAACAGTTAAAAAACGCCCCCTCGTCAACTTTCTTGGCATATAGACATAAGCAAGATGTGCGCCAAAGGGTAAGACCGGAAGGGAAAATAAATTTTCTCTAATGTTCAAAAGGGGTTAGGCCAAGAGAGGAAAACAAGAGACCTCTTATTTAGACAGCGTATAAATGTAGCATACAACAGTCATGTTGCACAACACATCTGTTGCATGCCACACTTTGTCGATAGGCTTGGAGATTCATCTCCGATTTCATCCAAAAGAATCGTGCCTCCCTGCCCTGTTCTAATCCTTCATTGACATTCGGGCAACGGAATCCATGATCTTCTCCAATCCATATTCGTTCACCAATGATTCCAACCCTATCTCCAACTCCTCACGATCCACTTCTTCTTCGACTTCCTCTTCCCTTTCTTCGTAAGTCAGGGCAAGAGCTACACACCACTGAACACACAAAGGGCCACCTTCTTCACCTTCACACATATCGCATTTGAGAGGAAGACCGGAATCAGGTTCTTTGAAAATATCTCTGGTCGGGCAGGCAACCCTGCAGAAGCTACACTCGGAGTATTCCTTTCCGTTAATCGTATAGGTCTCTCTGCCGGTACATTCGGCTTTGGTATAATCACCGGCATATACGGGAATATATATGTCTTTTAGTGGCTCACGAATCACCCGAATACGAGACCTCGCTGGATTAATGCTGCTATATTTCGGCGTAGCATGAAAGGCCGAGCAGACTGCCTCGCAGGCCTGGCAGCCATTACATTTATCAACATCAACCTTTATTGTCTTAATTGTTTTCCTTTTTTTATCACCATTCATTGTTCACTCCCACCACCCTATTTCTTCTCTTTTTCCCCCGCAGTTTCTCTCGAAGAAGTGTCTTCTTTATCTGCCAAGATCCCCCTCTGCAGGAGGTCTTCGCTTACGTAATCCAGACCCAGTTTGTTCAAGGTCTCTTTGATCGGAATACCGTCATTATCCCACCCCTTGAATTTGTAATACTCATCTAAAAGCTTTTCTTCAAGCTCGGGAAATCTTTTCTTCCAATGGTCCTTTGGAGGCTTCTCATCTTTTCTCCTCATGCCTCTTCGTATATTAAAGGCCCTAAGTAAAGTCCGGTTCCTCGTGATTATTTCCCATAGTTCAGCTTTATCCATATCCATTCCGGTCGCTGATGAGATTAGAGTCGGTATATTATGTATATGATAAGGAGGCTTCATGACAAATGATGACAAACCGGCGCACATCCCTGTGCAGTCATCGATGTAGTGCATCTTCTCCTGCCAGTCAACAATCTCACAAGTTGCTTCAATGTCCGGGTAATATGGATTTGAGTTTTCTCCGCGTGGATTCCAGTCTAAAAAATATTGTTTAAATTTTTCATCAGGAACCTGGACCCAATCTTTCACATGCGCTTCTCTCTCCTCTCTCGTAGGAAGAGGTGTCTGAGGGAACTGCCCTTCCATTTGGGTAATGGTTAACTTCTCGCCGGTACAATACATAAGGAAATAAGCGGGATTCAGCATTCCCAGTTTGAGAGGCAACTGCTCATTTTTTTTAATGGTATTCTGAGCGTAGATTTCGGCGCCCTTACCAATCTGACGGGCTGCCCAATAGATACCATCGGCTAAAACATCTCCAATCCCTTCTCGACGAGCAATTTTATGAACAAGCCAAATAAATCTATCCTCCTTATCGGACGGCATTCCTGCCATGTCATCGTCAGTAAAAATGCCGTTTTCATAAAGCTCAAGGGCGAAGGCGCAAACTTGCGGCGTTGAGTATCCGTCCATTCCATACTCATTATGAACATTCCATATTCTATAACCAAGGCTCCCCTCTAACTCAGCCGCTATAACATAAGTATATCCAGAGCATTTTAAGAAGAATCTTTGCTCCCCGGGTAAAGAAATCGCGCCGGTGCATCTCACCGGACAGTTATAGCAACTTACCTGTCGCTCCCGCAGCTCTTTCTTAATCTCAACCTGCTTTCTTTCAACTTCTTCGTTCCAGTAACCCTTTCTACGATAACGCGCATTGCCCCAGGAGAAATTGTCGTAGTGAAAACTGTCATCATCTTCTTTCAACGTGGCCGGCGACCCCCAACTATACAGGTCCACAAATCCTCGCTGCGCCTCTGGCGTAAGCTTATCCGTATCATCACGTAATTTCTTCATCACGCCGTTACATAACTCAAAAAATTCAACTGGTCGGGCAATATTGACGTCCTTTGTTCCACGAACGGCTATCGCCTTTATTTTTTTGTCCCCCATAATCGCGCCGCATCCCCCTCGACTAGCGCTGGACTTGCCGAGCTCGATGGAGGCAAAATAGACCCTGTTTTCACCGGCCAGGCCGATAGAAGCCACCTCAGCCCTGGGTTCCTTCAACTCCTCTTGAATGAGTGCAGCAGTTTCAAGAGCGCCTTTTCCGTGGAAATGGCTTGCATCACGTATTTCTACTTTGTCATTATTTATCCACAAATAGACCAGATCGGGGGACTTGCCACGAATGATTACTTTGTCAAGCCCTGCATATTTCAGTTCTTTTGCCCAAAATCCTCCCGCCATTGAAAATGCCATTAATGAAGTCTGAGGAGAAATGGTAGTAACAATGGTGCGATTACAACCGGGAGCACACGTGCCACATAAGAGACCGGCGCTGAATATGAGTAGATTATCAGGAGAAAAGGGTTCAACTTCAGGGGGAACCCTATCCCACATTATCTTGGTGTTGGTACCGAGACCCCCGAGATGAAGTTTGGTTAATCCTGGGTCAGTCTCTGCCCTCTCAATGCTTCCTCGGGATAGATCAATTTCTAAATTATACCCTGTCTCTGCGTACCTCATTTCTTCCCCCTTCTATATTGCCTGGATCCGTGGATAGGGTTTGCTGGCTCACATTGCTCTGAATCCACCATCTATATAAAGGATAATTCCGGTGATATAATCGGAGGCTGTAGAGGCCAGGAAAATAACTGATCCTTTAAGATCAGATAATTCACCGAAGCGACCCATGGGCACATGATTCAGTATATGTTCACCGACCTTATCCATGGTCTCTCTCGTCAAGTCAGTCCTAAAAAACGCGGGGGCGATAGCATTAACGTTGACGTGATGCTTGGCCCATTTGACAGCCAAGTCTCTCGTGAACGCATCTATCGCACCTTTGCTGGTATTATACGCAATTGCGTCCATTACTTCAGACTTCATCCCCACTGTACCCGTAATAGAGCTTACATTAATTATTTTACCGCCGTCCTGTTCTATCATCTGGCTGCCGATAATTTGTGAGCATAGAAAGGTTCCTGTAACGTTAACCTCCATCACCTTATTCCATCCATCGAGGGGGTAATGCTCCGTAGGAGCGCCCCATGTAGCGCCTGAATTATTCACCAGGATGTCAATTTTTCCGAATTCCTTCAAAACGATATCTTTGAGGCTCACTATATCATCCCGATCGGTAATGTCACATTTATAACCCATTGCGCGCACGCCCAAACCCTCGATATCTCGCGCAACGTTCTTGCAATTGGACTCTTTCCTTGAGCAGACCACGATATTACTTCCAGCCTCAGCGAGTGCATGAGCGATGGCCAGGCCTAAGCCTCTCCCTCCCCCCGTAACGATTGCTACCTTATCTTGTAGGCTAAAGAGGGTATCTGTTCCCATCGGTGTTTTCTCCTTTAAGCGAGATTTTCAATAATCATGCTCATACCCATGCCACCCCCCGAGCATAGAGTAGCAAGGCCAAGCTTCGATTCCCTTCTTTTCATTTCATAAACAAGCGTGACAATAAGGCGGACCCCACTGCAACCCACGGGGTGGCCTAATGCGATCCCACTCCCATTGACGTTTGTAATTTTGCGGTCCAATTTCAGTTCCCTTTCTACCGCAAGATACTGGGCTGCGAATGCTTCGTTTACTTCGATCAAATCAATATCGTCCAGCGTTAAATCTGCCTTGGCCAAGGCTTTACGGGTCGAAGGCACAGGTCCATAACCCATAAAATCCGGGTCCACCCCGGCAACCCCGTAAGAGATTATCTTCGCAAGGGGGGCTATCCCCAATTCCTCGGCCTTTGCGAAACTCATGATCAAAACACCGGCAGATCCGTCATTCATTCCGGAGGCATTACCGGCCGTGACTGACCCACCTTTCTTAAAAGCCGGCTTGAGTTGAGCCAAGCCTTCAATAGTCGTATCTGCACGAGGATGTTCATCCGTATCGATTATTTTGGGGTCTCCTCTACGCTGAGCAATCTCAAAAGGCATAATTTCATCCTTGAATTTGCCCGCCTTGATGGCAGCTACGGCCCTCATCTGGCTGGTGTATGCCAGTTCGTCCTGGTCTTCACGGGAAATGTTGTACTTTTCCGCAAGGTTTTCAGCGGTCATTCCCATCCCTACGCCGGTTCCCAGCTGGGTAAGACCATCCCACATGGCATCCCTAAGCTCAGCATGGTTCATTCTTACCCCCCAGCGAAGCCCATCAAGTGTATAGGGTACGGTGCTCATGCTTTCCGTGCCACCGGCAAGCACAACGGAGGCGTCTCCCAATTGGATGGCTTGAGACGCCGAAACAACGGCCTGCATGGCGGATGTACAGGTTCTGTGAATAGTAAAGGCAGGCGCTTCAACAGGAATTCCTGCCTGTAATGATGAGACCCTGGCTATATTAGTTTCATCTTTAGTGCGCTGATAGCAGCATCCCCACATGACATCATCAATCAGCCCGGCATCGACTCCCGCCCGCGCGATCACTTCCTTCATGAGAGGGGCTGTGAGTTGAGATGCACGAACATTTTTAAAGCTACCCCCGTAAGTTCCAATCGCTGTTCTTGCCGCTGCAACGATGACAGTATCTGAATCTTTCATATCTAAAGACCTCCCTTTTAATTTTTCAGTTGAGAAATATCTTATAGAAACCAGTTATAAATGCGATAAATGTCCCCCGTCTATAAGAATCGTCTCTCCAGTCATATACTCAGAGGCCTTGGATGCCAGATATATAACCAGCGGCGCAATATCCTTAGGCTCAGCGAATCTGCGAAGTGGAATCTTTTTCAATAATACCGAGGCGATTTTGTCATTATCGAGAGCGCTTGCGCTAAGTGCGGTGCGGATATAGCCGGGGGCGATCGCATTCACATTAATATGATATTTTGCCCATTCCAGAGCGAGACATTTTGTAAGGGATATTATACCCGCTTTGCTTGCACAATAAGCAGATTGGTTTGTGGCTGCGGCAATTCCGGCATTTGAACTGATATTAACAATCTTCCCCTTTTCACGCTCAATCATATACTTTCCTGCAAATTTCGAGCATAAAAACGTGCTTGTCAGGTTTATATCCATTACGCTATGCCACTCATCCTCTTCTACCTCTATAATGGGCTTTCCCAATACTGTTCCTGCATTATTTATCAAAATATCGATTTTCCCAAATTGCTTCGCCGTTTCAGCCACCATCTTCTTAACTTCATGGCCTTTTGTTAAATCGGCTTTAATAAAAATGCCTTCGCCGCCGGCTTCCACTATTTCTTGAACGGTTTCTTCTCCACTTACTCTGGCCACGTCCACAACCGCCACTTTCCCACCTGCTTCTACTAACGCAAGGCTCAGCTCTCTTCCAAGCCCCCCTCCGGCCCCTGTTATAATTGCAACTTCCCCGTCGAGACTAAACGTGTCTAACAACATGTGACACCCCTCTCTTTCAAAACCCTTAATATTCGTACCACCCGCGCCCGGTTTTGCGGCCCAGGTGGTTGGCATAGACCTTCTGTTTCAAAATAGGTCTGGGTTTGAATCGTTCACCATAAGTGTCATATAATACTTCGCCCACTTTGAGATTTAAATCGTTGCTTGTAAGATCCATAAGGGCGAACGGACCAATGGGATGTCCCAACCCGAGCTTGCAGGCAATGTCGATATCTTCGGGGGTAGCCACGCCCTCTTCCAAAAGCCTGTAGACCTCGATCCACATCGCATGAAGGATCCTATTAACGGCGAACCCGGTCACATCCTTCACCCGAATGGGCACCTTATTAATCTTGCGGCAGCACTCCATCATAAATGATACGATTTCTTCTTTAGTCTCTACCCCCGGGATCACTTCAACGAGCTTCATGACAAAAGCGGGTGAGAAAAAATGCGCACCGATGAACTGTCCGATTCGCTCTTTGCTTACAGAGGTTGCCAAGAGGGTGATGGGAATACTGGAAGTGTTTGAAGCGAAGATGCAATCAGGCTTACAGATACCATCCAGTTCTGTGAAAATCTGTTTCTTAATTTCTGCATTTTCAAAAATAGCTTCTATGACCAGGTCCACGTCCGCAAAACCATCAAATTTATCAGTAGGCGTAAGGCGAGAAAGCGTACTGTCTTTGTCCTCACCCTGAAAAGTACCTTTCTTAATTGCCCTATCCAAGACCCCACTGAGCCGATCTTTACCTTTCTGAGCCAGTCCCAAAGTTGTTTCCTTCATAACCACTTCAAAGCCGGAAGAGGCAAAGCAGAGTGCGATCTCAGCCCCCATCATCCCTGCACCTACAACACCTACTTTCTTAATATCTTCCATATGTTATTCCTCCTTCCATATAACAGTTGTTTTTTTAACCCTATCTTACCGCCCCTTAAAGGCCGGCTTCCGTTTTTCTAAGAAGGCTGACATCCCTTCCTTTTGATCTTCTGTAGAGAAACAAAGCGCGAAGCACTCCGCCTCCAGGTCTAAGCCAGAAGACAGATCCACATTCATACCACCATTAATGGCCTTCTTCGCGAAAGAGAGTATGACACTACTCTTCGTCACCATTTTCTGTGCCAATGCATTTGCTTCGGACATTAAGGCATCAAGGTGTACGACCTTGTTGATCAGGCCAATGGTGTAAGCAGTATTGGCGTCGATTATGTCTCCGGTATAAACCAGTTCCTTTGCTCTGGTCTCTCCAATCAGACGGCTCAGTCTTTGTGTGCCTCCACCGCCTGGAATAATTCCAAGACCTATCTCGGGTTGACCGAATTTTGCATTTTCTGAAGCTATTCTCAAATCACAGCACATTGCGAGCTCAGTTCCCCCGCCAAGGGCAAACCCATTTATGGCTGCTATCACCGGCTTACTTAAACTATAGATCCGGTCAAATGCCTTCCTCGATATATCTATAAATCCCCGCATTTCAGTGCTATTTAGGGGCTGCATCGCAGCGATATCCGCACCCGCAACAAAGGCCTTTCCACCGCTGCCGGTAAGGATCACTGCGTGCACTTCACTATCTTCTTCAATTTCCTCAAATAACCCATATAGTTCAGCATAAACAGCCTGACTCAGAGCATTCAAAACCTCTGGTCGATTGATAGTAACCGTCCCAATACCTTCCTCTTTGCTATATAATAGATATCGATACTCCAACTTTCTCCTCCTTTTCCGCTAAACCTCACTATCGCCCTTGCCGATTTTCGACAGGTCCTCGCACAGATCTACATATTCTTCCCAACTTGTCTTTGTGACGCCGGAAAGCACCTCAGCCAGTTTCTTGTACAGCTCAAGATCCTGTCGGGCTTCCCCATAAATAGCAAGTCGCGCGGCCATCAGAGACCCCTCAGCATGGATGTTGTTCACATCCAACTCCATACCGAGGCACGGGTAATGGCGTAATGCCTGCAAGACTCTTAGTCTTGCTTCTGCCGACGCATTTGCTGTTCCTCCGAGGTATTTGTCCATATACCCACCGATTTCACTATCCTGCCAGTCAGCATAAGTAGGCGCAGTCGTCAGTAAACCACCACAAATGTCCTCCACGATCTTTGTAATCGTATGGTAATTATTAGCATAGTAATACTTGGCGCAGTTGGCTGTCACCGGGTTGGGAATAGCCAAACCGCCATGTACTACGTTATCCATGCAAGATGCCCGGGCAAGCGATTTCATTGTGTTAAGATAGAATATCAATTCGGTCATCTGATCCCTTACATTGGAGGCCCTCTTTATGCCATTATACTCGGCAATGGCTGCAGCGAGACCGACGATGAGTTCAACCCATGCGATGTGGTAAGTAACAGCCGTATGGCGGTGCAGGTAAGCAAAGTTGTAAACCGTGGTTGCAGCATACTGCCACTCCCCGCAAAGAAACACCCGCTCCCAGGGAACAAACACATCGTCAAAGATCACAAGCGCATCCGTATGGCTCCTAACCGGAAGATCAACAGGGAAATCGAAAGGCCCTCGATGCCAGTCAAAAGGATGGGCCACCATTTTAATTCCCTTTGCATTCGCCGGGATTGCAAAGGCCACCGCGTAGTCGGCATCGGCCTCAGTCATATTTCGACAGGGCATTACGAGAAGCTCATTTACGTATGGCGCTGCCGTAATATGAACCTTCGCGCCCCGAACGACGATCCCTTCTTTATTCTTGTCAATCACCCTAAGGTAATAATCGCCGTGCCTCTGTTTCGGATCTGCAGCTCGCAGGCTTCGGTCACCCTTGACGTCGGTTATGGCGCCGGCCAAACTAAGATCGTTTTTCTTTAAATGCTCTAAATAAGCATCGGTTCGCTCAATATAATCCTTATTGCCCATGGCATGGGCTGTAACCACGCAGCCATTAAAAGAGTCGATCATTTCCCTGGCAAAAGGGGTGGTGGTATAGTTAAGACGGGATGCGGTTAACATAAGCTCATGCCGCTTAAGTAAATCATCGCCGGTCTTGGGTCTGTAAAAATAACGGCTAAATTCCTCTCCTGTTTTTTCGTCCTTTACTACCGCCAAATCTCTATATTCAGGCATTTCAGGCATTACATAATCAAACGCGGCGGTCTCTACTGCAACCTTGAGCTTAGGATGGGTCGTCACATCCTCTACTTTCTCCCCCGCTAAAAAAACCTCTCGCCCGTCTCGCAGACTTTCTTTAAACTCCTCTGGTGTCTTAAGACCCATTTTACTTCCTCCTTTTCATTGCTATATATCGATCTCAAAATTTAACAGGGTGAGTTCGCTATCAACGTCATCATACACAGCCCTAACCTGCAGACCTGCCTTGATTTCATCGTTATTACACCCGATTAATCTTCCAACAACACGCGAACCCTCGCGCAATTTAACCAACGCGACAATAAATGGCACCTCTTCAGCTAACCTTTTGTCCACCGGATGATGAACTACAATCCAGCTGTAAATCTTACCCTTTCCCGAAATCGTTTCCCAGTTTCCTCCCGCTTTGCCACAATGGTAACAAGTCGGAGCCGGAGGGAATCGGAATTCACCGCAAATTTCGCATTTCTGCATTTTCGCGGCGTGTTCACTCAAGGATTTCCAGTAGGGCGCACTATCTTGGTCTATTTCCGGGTGGATAGTATATCTGTCCAATGCCGACCTCCTTCATCAAACTGTTAAGATACATCCGCTGCCAATAGTTGTAGCTCCCGATGTAACCACCGCTACTTCAGCGTCCGAAACCTGTCGAACTCCTCCCTCACCCCGCAGTTGCATTACAGCCTCGGCAATAACGTTCATCCCATGTACATAGGCCTCGGATAGCATGCCGCCATGAGTGTTCGTTGGGATAGAGCCACCAAGCCCTATAGCGCCGGAAGACGCAAAGGGTCCTCCTTCACCTTTAGGACAAAAGCCCAACCCCTCTAAGCCCATCAACACGGTGTAAGTAAAACAGTCATAGATTTCAGCTATGTCAACATCCTCCGGCCCTATAGCAGCCTCTTTATACAGTTTAGGCGCGATAATTCGAGTATAGTTCTCTGTCAAATCAGGCCAAAGAAAACTATCAGCCCACAGTGGATCCGCTACTGTGGCCTGACTTAAAAATGCAGAGGCTCTTACGTTTATGGGTTTTTTGTTACAATCTCTCGCTCTATCGGGAGAGGTAATAAGTAAAGCGCAACCGCCATCCGATTCAAGAGACATATCAAACAGGTGAAAAGGGTCCACGATAACCCTTGAAGACATATAATCGTCAATGGTCATGGGCTTCCGCAGAATGGCCCGTTCGTTCATTATAGCGTTTTCCCGTTGTGTGACTGCTATAGCCCCCAAATCCTCCTGTGTAGTGCCGAATTCCTCCATATGGCGCCGGCACCACATGGCCATATTTTGCCCAAAGCTTAGCCAACCATAGGGCACACGGTACTGGCCGGCCCATTTGGCTCGAAACGCTTCTCCTCCCGCACCACCTCCAAGCCGAAAACCGGAACGTCCATTCATAGCGCGATATATCAAGACTGCCTTACAACGTCCGGACTCGACGGCCATACAGGCGGTTTCAATCAGCGCACATGGGGCAAAACCACCGCCATACCAATCAAAAGCATAATTTACCTCTGGAAGGCTCAAGCCTGCAGCGACGGATTCCGTAGGCACAGAATCCCCAACGTTGAACTCCAGAATGCCATCCACATCTTGGGGCGCTAACCCGGCATCATCCATGGCGCCCTGACACGCCTCCACAGCAAGCGAAAGGACGCTACGTCCTGAATCCAGCGAATACTCGGTGAAGCCAACTCCTGCGATAGCGCCTTTGATGTTTTTCATCTTTCTCACCTCCCCTCAAATTTAGGCTGCCGTTTCTCAGAAAATGCAATTAACCCCTCATAACTGTCACGGTTATGAGTACAGTAGTGTACAACTTTTTCAACTTCCAGTTGGAGAGCGTCCTCTAAACGCATATCTAACCCTGAATTACAAACTTCTTTGATAATGCCTATACCTAAAGGGCTCTTGGAGGCCACCATATTAGCGAACTCCAATCCTGCGTCCATTAGCTGATCATCCGGCACCACTTTATTTACGAGCCCCCACTCACAGGCCTCATCCGCACTCAACAATTTGCCTGTGAAAAGAAGCTCGCGGGCCTTTGGAGGCAAAATCGCTCGGGGCAACCGCACATTACTGCCTGCCCCCCCCACCTGACCGAAGTTTGAATGCCCATCCCCAATCTTGGCAGATTGGCCGGCATAAGCAAAATCACAGGCTAACATCAATTCTAATCCCCCGGCCACGCAGTGTCCGTTAACAAGGGCAATGACCGGCTGCTTAACCGAGCCAATGGAATCGTTTAAGGATCGGAAATCGTGTAAAAAACCCCTAAATGCCTCCTCATCGCGGTAAAGCTCCTGATAGGCCTTTAAATCGCCTCCGGCACTGAAGGCTTTACCCGCTCCGGTAAAGGCAATGACACGGATATCTTTGCTGTTTGAGAAACTCTCAAGAGCCGCTTTCAGTTCCTTCACCGTTGTCCAATTCAACGGATTCATTTCCTTCGGGCGATTAAAAGTGATCAAACCGAGATACTGATCAGGCATCTTAATGGATATTTTCTCAGTGAGAACCAAATCCTCTGCATTATCTTTCATAAGCGCTCCTTTCCTAAGGACTATTTGAGCTTACCCAAACCTTGAAGAATCTTTTCAGGGGTGAAGGGGGTAGTATAGAGCCTTACCCCCACCGCATCATAGACGGCATTGGCGATAGCGGCAAGGATGCCCGAGACATAGCCTTCTCCCACTTCCTTGGTACGGTAAGGACGACCTATTTCATAGCGTTCAGTGATGACATCAATTACTTCTGATTTTGCGGTATTGTGTATCGTGGGCATACGATAGTCCAGCCAACTGGGATTCAGGGTTCGACCTTCTTTCATAAGCACCTCTTCCATAAAAGCATGACCCAGGGCCATGGAAACCTGCCCATCCATCTGCCCTTCCACCAGAGTCGGGTTGATAGGAAAGCCACAGTCATGAGCTGTGACTGCACGAATTAGACGCGCTTGCCCTGTTTCAATATCCACCTCCACTTCCGCCACTTGAGCGCCAAATGCATAACTATCGCTCCAGCGGCCCTTTGTGGTGGCAAGACTGGGGTGATAAGGCTCCCCGCGGACTGTACGCCAGTGCCCCTCACCAATAATCGGGTCACCATCCCGTTTCTGGATGCTTAGTGAAACCAACTGTTGGTAGGTTAGTTTATGACTCGGAGAACCGGCCACATAGACACACTTGTCTTTCAAAACCAGATCTTCCAAAGAGGCCTCTAACTCCTCAGCAGCAATACTTAGCAACTTTTCACGCACTTCGGTGCCAGCTACACGCACGGCGTTACCTGTGACAAAGGCGTTACCGCTAATCCATGATCCAATATCAACCGGCGTTGTTTCCGTATCCGCAGCGATTACCTCAATATCTTCCATAGGGAGTTTAAGCTCTTCGGCAACGATCTGACACAGGATGGTCTCCGCCCCCTGTCCAATATCCAGGGCCCCTGTGAGCAGGGTGACCGTACCGTCATCATTCATTTTAATCACCGTTGAAGAACTGTTAGGGTAAATGAGAGAACCGGTGATATATGCGCTTACCCCTATGCCGATGCCGCGACGAATAGAACCCATTGAGGGGGAAGCCGATCTGGCCTGGCCATATTTTTTCTTGAACTCCGTATGTTCTGCTGCCTTTTCTATGCACTCTGTCAATCCACAATTATACACATTATCGCCATTGGGCAGTATCTCGCCGGCTTGACGGGCATTCTTGAGCCGGATCTCCAAAGGGTCTATGCCGAGTTTTTCTGCAATCATATCCAATTGGGATTCAACGGCAAAACGCATCTGCGGGCAACCATGGCCGCGCTGCGCGGTTCGTGGAGGATTATTAGTATAAACGGCATATCCTTCATATTTAAAATTGGGTACGCGGTAGGCACCTATGATAAACCCCCATGCTAAAAAAATGACTACTACTCCAGTACCCCGATATGCGCCGCTCTTGTTAATAACCCGGAACTGCTGGGCGACCAAAGTACCATCGTTTTTCACGCCGGTTTTTATCTCTATGATGAGGGGCTCACCATGTCGGTAAGCCGTAAAGATCTCCTCTCGCGAGGCCTCTATTTTTACGGGTCGTCCGGTCTTCATTGACAGTAGTGCAGCGCAAAATTCGTGGTAGAAAAGGTCGATTTTTCCGCCAAAGCCCCCTCCCACATAAGCTTTATGAACACGGACACGAGAGAAGGGCAGGCCCAGAGTCTGGGCCAACTTGGCCCGCTTAAAGAACGGCCCCTGTGAAGAAGTCAAGACATTCAGCTTGCCTCCCGGTTCGTAGCTCGCCACCGTTGCCTGAGGTTCCAAATACCCATGAGTTCTCAAATGGCTTTCAAACCGGTCTTCCCGCACATAGTCTGCTTGCGCAAAACCAGTCTTTATATCACCCCAGCCGGATTCTGTTTTTCCTGCAATATTTGATAGAGGCTCCTTAACTTTTGGATGACTGGTATGTACTTCAGGAGCGCCGGGTTGCATGGCTTCTTCAACATCAAAGACGGCCGGCAAGGGCTCGTAATCCACTTTGATCAGGCTAAGGGCCTCCTCTGCAACATCGGCATCCGTCGCAGCTACCGCTGCCACCGCCTCTCCTACAAAGAGCACACGATCTTTTGCTATGGGAGGTTCGTCTGCCGGATACCTCGGGGTATCCACAAAAGCATGTTTCACGCCGATCGTGTCATCGCTTGTGATAATCGCTTTGACTCCTTTTAGGCGTTCAGCCCGGGATACATCGATGTTAAGAATCTTGGCATGGGGATGAGGGCTGCGTAGGATGCGGCCCACCAACATGCCGGGCAATTGAACATCCACAGTGTATTTTGCACGCCCTGTAACTTTCACCGGGCCATCCTTACGGGGAATACGTTGTCCCACATAGTCTAATTTGTTTTCCACGTCTAATTCCTCTCACTCTTGTTCGGTAACCATTTGTTCCGACGCCTTATGAACGGCCTCAATGATTTTGTTATAACCGGTGCAGCGGCATAAGTTACCTTCAAGTGCTTTATAAATATCCTTCTCCTGAGGGTTTGGGTTTTCCTTCAGCAAAACCTCAGACGACAAGACCATGCCAGACGTACAAAACCCGCACTGAATGGCGCCACAATCCACGAAAGCCTGTTGAACCGGGGAAAGGTCATTCCCATCCCCTATGCCCTCAATCGTGACGATATCCCGCTTATGGCATTCTACAGCGAGAGTGAGGCAGGACAGGATGGGTTTGCCTCCGATTAAAACAGTGCAGGACCCGCACTCACCGGTCCCGCAGCCCTCCTTGGTACCCGTCAAACCCATGCGATCCCGTAGCGCTTCAAGGAGTGTTTCCTGCGGTTCTACTGCAAATTCAGAAGATTCGCCATTAACAGAAAGTTCAATGATCTGTTTCATTTAATGCCTCCTTATGATTAACCTGGATCGCCTGGATTTCGAGTGATTTGTTCAGCAGCCAGACTAAAGGCCCGACGGGTCTCTACCTCCAAACAGGCTCTGAGATATGCAGCAGAATATCCATGGTGCGGAAATGGGTGAGTCTCAGAGACTACCAGTTGGGCAACCTCCTGGAACAGGTTCTTTGAAAGCCTTTGCCCGGCCATGGCATTTTCACCCTTTCCCGCCCGTATGGGGCCGGCCCCGACAGATCCCACGGTAATACGAGCCGCACGGCAAAGCACACCGTCATTCTCCATATCCAGAACCACGGCTACACTAAGAGCAGCGTACTCCATCCCGCCTCGCAAGGTGAATTTCATGAAGGCAGTTCCGCGCAAGGAAAGGGGACAGGGAATGATGATCTCCGTTAAGACCTCACCGTCGGAAATAGTAAGAGGTTTGAGCGGATCACCCGTGTAAAGGTTTTCCAATGGTAGCTGACGTCTTTCTTTAGGGGCCAAAATAGTGGCTGATGCCCCCAAAGAAATCAACGCGGGAGCTGTATCCGAAGAAAATACGGCCCAGCATTTTTTACCCTTTGGGATTAGATAGCATTGATCTCCGTTCCTCTTGAAACAGGGCTCAACAAACTGAAAAGTATGGGTTTGATTGTAATAGGGACAGCGATTCTCCTGGCAAAGATTCCCACCTAAAGTTCCCATGTGACGGATCTGGTTTGAAGCCACACTTAAAGCGGCTTCTGACAGCAAAGGAGTCTTCTCTAAGACCGTTTGTGAACGAGCCAAATCTGCTAAGGTCATCAGGGCGTCAACATGCAAATCTCCATTTGGATCCACAGTGGGAGGCGTGGCGGGCAGTCCTTTTAGGCTGATGAGCACGTCAGGACGGGTCAAACCATATTTCATCCGTGGATAAAGATCCGTGCCACCTGAAACCAACCGGGCCCGAGAGCCATGCTCCTGCAAAAGACGAGAGGCCTCCTCTCGCGATGAGGGCTGCACATGTTCAAATTTGGGTAGCCTCATAATCAATACCTCAATTCAATAAAAGAACCATTTTACTTTTGAAAGAGCCCCTACAGGTTAAAACAAAAGGCTACACTTTGATAAGACAGGCATCGGCCTGGGCCAATCCGCCACAGATCGCTCCAAGGGCATAGCCTCCGCCCCGGCGTCGCAGCTCATACATCAGGTTCATAATAAGACGAGCCCCGCTCGCCGTATTTGGATGACCGATAGAAATGGCGGACCCATTGATGTTGGTCTTTTCACGCAGCGCCTTTGCCTTTTCTTTGTCCTTGTCAGCCATCAAAAGCGTGCTCACCAGGGGGACAGCGGCAAATGCCTCATTTATTTCCATAAAATTGATGTCATCGAGACTCAGGCCACCGCGTTCAACTGCTTTCATGGCGGCGTATGCCGGCCCTTCGGGCATGAGGTGCGGGCTGATGGCGATAGAAGACATGGCCACAATTTCGGCCAAAGGCTCCAGACCCAGTTTATCGGCCTTAGACCTTGTCATAAACAAAATCGCAGTGGCACCATCGTTCAATCCGGGGGCATTTCCCGCAGTGACTCCTTTGCAGCCGTATATACCGGGAAGCCCGGCAAGCCTTTCCATGCTCGCGTCTTTCCGGTACTGCTCATCTATATCAAGGATAACGGGTTCACCCCTTTTCTGGGGGATCTCCAAAGTCATCATTTCTTCTTTAAACCTGCCAGCTTCCCAGGCCTGACCATAATTCTGATGACTCCTCAACGCCCATTCATCCTGCTCTTCCCTTGAGACGCCGTATTCAGTAGCCACGTCATCGGTATCAACCGAGACCGGATTAAAGTCCTTATAACCAAGGGCAAAAAGAGGGTCTTCCATTTTCACGTCCCCTATCCGAAATCCTTTCCACCGAAGCCCCCTGACAATCAACGGCTCCTGGCTGAAGGAGGTGGCTCCGCCCCCGATGGCAGTCTGAATCTCCCCTGCGACCATGGCGCGACAGCCGTAATGGACCGCCGACATGGCTGACACGCAGGCCTTATCAATGGAAACCGACGGGGTCTCAGGGGGAAGTCCGGCCTTGAGCAAGGTCTGGCGCGCAGCCACTGAGGTGTACACATCTTTACACACAGAGGTATCTCCAACGCCCCAATAAACTTCATCTACCTGGTCTCCGGGCACATGGACCCTTTCCAGGACCTCTTTCATGGGCAACGCGCCAAGATCAAAGTAATCATACTCCTTCAAGGACCCACAGTAACGTCCAAACGGTGTCCTGACAGCACTCACTATGACGATGTCTTTATACATTTCATTCCCCCTTTTTACCTTAATATCTGGTTCGCGATGATAATACGCTGAACCTGATTCGTTCCCTCATAAATCTGGGTAATTTTCGCATCCCGCATCATCCGTTCAACCGGGTATTCTCTTGAATAGCCGTAGCCGCCAAAAAGCTGGACCGCGTCGGTCGTGACCTGCATCGCTGTATCCGATGCAAACCACTTGGCCATGGAAGCCAGTCGGGGAATATCCTTCGAAGTAGGATCATTATCAATGGTTGCACAGGTCCTGTAAATCATGGTCCGGGCCATTTCAATCTTCATGGCCATTTCTGCAATCATCCACTGGATGCCCTGAAACCCTGCAATCGGTTTTCCGAACTGTATTCTATCCTTACAGTAGTTGACAACCGCATCCATGGCGCCCTGCGCTATCCCCAGGGCTTGGGCTCCCACTGCAGGCCGGGTGTAATTGAAGGTCTTCATTAGGATTTTGAAACCGTCACCCGGCTTCCCAATGACATTTTCTTTCGGGACAAAGCAGTCTTCAAAAATCAGTTCCCTTGTATCAGAACCCCGAATGCCCAGCTTCTTCTCTTCTTTGCCCACAGAGAAGCCCGGAGTGTCCTTCGTAACCACAAGCATACTGATACCTTTGTGTGCCTTGGCCTTATCCGTATAGGCCAACACCGTAATAATGTCTGACACACCACCGTCCGTGATGAATATTTTCGTCCCATTGATGACGTACCCGTTATCTTTCGGTGTGGCCACGGTCCTGATGCCTGTCACATCCGAGCCGGCCCCCGGCTCTGTAATGGCGCAGGCGCCCAGCACCGAACCTTCGGCCATCTGCCTCAGCCATTTCATTTTTTGTTCATGGGTTCCTCCGAGAAGAAAAGGATCTGTTGCCAAAGCCTGGGTAGTGAGGATAACTGAGGTTGAAGCGCACACCCGCGCCACTTCCTCAACGACAATGGCGAGGCTGAGCATGCCTGCCCCTGCCCCTCCGTATTCTTCAGGTATCTGAATGCCAAGGAGACCGTTTTCTTCTAATGTCTTTTTGTTTTCCCAGGGAAATTCTTCTTTTTCGTCAATTTCCGCGGCCCTTGGGGCGAATTCATTCACACTGATTTTCCTGACCATATCCTGGAGCATTTGCTGCTCTTCTGATAAATGAAAGTCCATTATTTTTCCCTTGTTTCTTGAAGGCCAAAAAAGTGATAACGCAGACACGAACAGATAAGAGGCCTGCTTTCTTTTATTCGTCTACTTCTTTGGAATGTAGACATAAGCAAGATGTGCGCCAAAGGGGAAGAACGGAATGGAAAACAAATTTTCTCTAATGTTGAAAAGGGGTTAGGCCAAGAGAGGAAAACAAGATTCTTTCTAATAGACAGCGTATAAGTGTTGCATGCAACAGTCATGTCGCACGACAGATCTGTTGCATGCTACACTTTATCGGTAGGCTTGGAGAAGCCGTATTTGTGGATTTTTCTATAAAGAGTGCTCCGGTCTATTCCCAGGATGCGTGCAGCCTTTGCCTTATTCCAATCTGTCTTGTCCAAGACTGTGCGGATCTTTTTCGGTCCCTCCACAGATCTCTTTTCGCGGATCCGCTTCTTAGTGCCGAAATACTCTTTTATCTCTGCCGGTATATGCTCAAGGGAGATGATCGGGCCATGGCAGATAACAAATGCGTGTTCTATGCTGTGTCCCAACTCTCTGACATTTCCCGGCCAGCGATAGTTCATGAATAGCTTGAGGACATCATCGGATAGACCGTGGATGTTTTTTTGGAAGCTTTTATTAAAGGCATCGCAGAAATGCTCGACAAGCAATGGGATATCCTCAAGCCTCTTACGGAGGGGCGGCAGCTTTACCTCCACAACCTTCAGGCGATAATAAAGGTCCTCCCGGAACTCCCCCAGCCTTACCTTTTCTTTCAAGTCCCGGTTCGTACATGCAATAACACGTGCATCCACCTTTATGGGAATAGACTCTCCCACCCTCTCAAATTCCCTTTCTTCAAGTACCCTCAGGAGTTTGAGCTGTATTCTTGGAGATATATCTCCAATTTCGTCTAACAGAATCGTGCCTCCTTGCGCACTCTGGAAGCGGCCCTGAGAGTCTTTTATGGCGCCCGTAAAAGCGCCTTTTACATGGCCGAAAAGTTCGCTTTCAAGCAGGTTTTCGGATAGAACAGAACAATTCACCGTTACCAGTGGGTTTAAAGCGCGGCTTCCACTATAATGAAGGGCCTTTGCTGCCAGTGACTTTCCAGTACCGCTCTCGCCTGTGATCAAAACGGTGGTTTCCAGATCGGCCAGATTATTTAAAAGCCCGTAGACCTCCTGCATCTTGCTGCTCTTCCCGATAAGATTTTGAAACTGGTGCCTCTCTTTCAATTCCCGTTCAAGGTTACTAAGCCTGGTTATGTCCCTTATGACAACGACTGATCCCATAAATTTGCC
Source organism: Deltaproteobacteria bacterium (assembly GCA_029932035.1). GTDB lineage: Bacteria > Desulfobacterota > DSM-4660 > Desulfatiglandales > Desulfatiglandaceae > Desulfacyla. The sequence continues at coordinate 20,714 of JAOZQV010000009.1, forward strand.
ATCTCGATTCAATAGTGGGGAGCTTGTGATAATTACTCTCTGTTGAGGCCGATGACTGTGATTGCATTCTATCTCGTATTCTGTAATCGTAGTTTTGTTTTTCAAGGCCTCTCTAATGACTTCGTGGCAGTTCTTGTTACATTGGGTCGAACATTCAGTAAATACCTTGCCTGTAATTTTTTCGGGAGCTAAGCCACAGATATTTTCTGAGGCCGTATTTGCTTCAACCACCACCATCTCAGTATCAACCGTAATGATAGCGTCTCTTACGCTTCTGAAAATGGCCTGCAACCGGCCGCGCTGTCTTTCAAGTTCTTCTTCAGTCCGTTTTCGGTCTGTGATGTCACGGACAACACTACGGAACCCGGTCCGATGGCCTCGGGAATTCTTCACTAAAGATATGGAATTCTCTATAATTCTCCTATCCCCGGTTTTCCTTATTATCTCATAATTAAATCCCTTGTTAGGTACTCCTGTGCGGTAGGCTTCGTTGTAAGCAGCAAAAACGACCTTTGCCATGGCCTCGTCCATATATCCTCGGTAATTCAAGCCAATAAGTTCCTCTTTAGGATACCCTGTTATCCTGCAAAACGACTCATTACAGAATACTGTGGTTCCTCTGAGGTCAACTTCAAGATAACCCTCTTCGATGACCTCAATGATACTTTGATGCCTTTCCTCAGACTGTCTTAAGCTTAAGGCTTCTTTAGCGTTTCCATGTTTGTAAGATTCCGGCGGCAACAAATTCAAGGTTTGCTTAAATTCGATAGAT
>JAOZQV010000233.1 GCA_029932035.1 Deltaproteobacteria bacterium
TGATTCACCATCTTCAACCGCATTGTAACCGCATGAGAACTCATATCAATCTTCAATAGATCCAGAACAAGGTGTTCGCCGGAATCAACCATCATATTGATGTCAAGAGTGGCTCTGGGTCTTGCATATATGGCCAAAGCCAAACCGCCGCATAATGCGTAGTCGATACCTGCCTGATTCAGTTTGGCGGAAAGATTCTTGAGTTCTTCTAAAAGGTCCATTTTGATATCCTTTTGATGTTACCACCGGCTGCCAACATTTGAAACGATGCTTGCGGCGGGGTTGTTCATTATCAGACATCCCGGCCCTATCCTGTATAGCCGCACACCCCGGTTCTTGGAGAATTGACCACCGGTAGCAGCATCTCTTCACCACATTCATGATCTTTAGCACATGCTTCACACAGCCAACCTGATCCATTCCATTGGCATTCAGTGCATATTTGCACAGCAAGGGCTTTTTCGCATTCGTCACATACGATTTCAGGGGCTTCATTCCTTGCTAAGATTTGAACAGGATTGTCTTTCTCCAACTGACCTTCATACTCCGAAAGCACCTTGACCAAAAGCGTTGTAGTGCTGCCAAAATCATATTCATGCAACAACTCCATCCCCGGGCGTAGCACCTCCTTGAGTTTTCGCTCCATTTCCAGCTCATCTCTTCCATAGCTAAATGCGCTCATATGTCCGCAACATTCCAACCAGATATTCCTCAAAAATTGATCCAAGTCATCCAATTCGGCGTTGGCGTCTACTTTCAAATGCAGCCAGTATTCAGGCAAGTCGTATCCCTTGACTAAAATGTGAAAAAAAGGCTTGTCCTTGCCTTTTTTCTGGTTGCGTTGATCCTTCAGACTTTTGGGGAGGCACGATTGCAGATGTCTCGTCATACCCATTCCACTATATCTTGACTTGCACAATAAACACGTCGCTTTCGGGGTTTCTATTGCCATTCTGGTGTCTCCTTTCCTTTTCACTCTGATGATGCATCTTTTGTATTCAGGACGCTGATTTGCGCCGATAAACGCAGATTGCTAAGAAACTTAGAGGCATCTGTTTCTGCTGACCTCCAATTCGACAGTGTGCTTCAGCAAATTGTCATAGCTGTGCCGGTTCCTATTGTTCCCAAAACGTCAAGTGGGCCAAATGTCGTCATCAGAAGTTGATGCCCCGGAGAGGAAAAATGCGATAATTCTGGCCTCAATTGCTGATCTCCACGCCCACGATAGTATGCATCGAATTCTCTTAGCGCTGATACCAAACGGCTCAGGTTGTCTTCAGAACGGGAATGCACCATATCAAGGCCAAAGGTGGTCACTGGGGCGCCGTGGATGACCGCACAAACGCCTCCGACTACGATGAAATCAACTTTATGCTTCGACAGAATCTTTAGGATTTCCAAGAAATCGGGAATTGGTCTTGGCACTGCGTAACCTCATAATTGACCTGACGTTTTGCTGTAGCGTCTGCAAACGTTCGGTAGGTGTCATGAACAGCATCCATCGAATAAGACTGAGATCGACCCCGTCTTCGCTTGTATAACCGATCCCTTTCTGACAAAGAATCTATTTCAGGGTTTTTATGCGTTAGCTCTTTTCGTTTTATATTCTGTCTTTCAGCCATTTATCGCAAACCTGATAGCCGCCGATCCGGTATCCCCAGACATCTTCCTCTAATCCTTCAAAATACTGATCTTTCAATATTTTCCACACATGTTGCTTCCCGTCCCGCACCCGGAAATCCAGATTACCTGGATTCAACATGTTGATATCATTTAATGACGGAAAGCTCGCCAGGTGCGTATTAATTCCATGAGTTTTAGAAAAAGAATAAATCAGTTTTTTTAACACAGCTAAAAAAGAAAGCACCAAAGAAAAGCGCTCTGGTGAAGCGTCAGGTTCGCTTTAACGATATATATCCTTCCGGTGACCGACTTTCACAACCCAAATCGTTAATTTGTCATCTTGAATTGAGTACACAATACGATATTTTCCTTGGCGCAAACGAAATTGCTCCTTTCCTGTCAGCTTTTCATATCCTGCAGGTCTTGGATTATCTGAGAGTTTCTTTATTCGAGATAGGATTTTCCTAAGATCGGCCTTGGGAATTTTTTTCAGATCCTTATAAACTGATTTTTTAAATAAGACTTCATATTCGGCCATCTCTTTTTAGCCTCTTGACCATTTCAGCATAGCTAATTAGTTTTTCGTCGGCCCTTTCTTCAAAGGCTGCAATGTCCTCAGCATCCTCAGCAAGCGTCTCTCTTACAGCATTATTGACAAGTTCAGACACAGAACGTGATGTTTCTAATGCCTTTATTTTCAAAGCCTTATGAATTATTGGGTCAAAATAAATTGTAGAACGTTTAGCGAGTGTTGCCATAATACCACCTCCATATATTTATATGACATTATAACGTTATGACGTCTCGATGTCAAGCGTTAATTTTCAAGTGGTTAAATACAGCTCAAATCTCTCTAACAGTTAGGATAGGTGGAAAATTTTTCAAATATTGCATAATGGCGTTGGTAGCATGGAAAATTCAAAAAATTCCGACCAGATCCTAAACTCCGGCTCATGCATCAGGTTCGACAGATCTTGCGGTATCACCACTACGCCTATCGCACCGAAAAACCTATTGCAATCGGATCATGCGCCATATCCGGTACCATGGGGGTAAGACACATCCCCGGCATATGTCTTTGGGGGCGCCACTCTGTTGGTCATTCACTTACCTGTTGGGAATCCTCCAGTACTTGATCCCCGGTGCTCCTTCCTGACATCCGGGACATCGCCTTTCGTGCATGTCTGATCCATTTGTTCCATACACATAGCCACAGATGGTACACTCGGTCTTGTACGCATACTGTCCATGATCGGTCCCCGGAACGCCGCAATGACCGCAGCACTGCTGGCAGTTAGGATTCAGGTAGCCGATTTCTAAGGACTCGCCGCTGCCTTCCTGCCATTCAATTTGTATATCAATGTCGTTCATATTGATCTCCTTTCCCAACCAGTAAGCATACAGTTTCTGGATAAACATGCCTTCTGAAAATACTTGGCGAAGCCGCTCACCGCAAGCCCTTCATAGCTTTGTCATTGACGATACCTTTCTCAGTTGCGAGAAAGGCGAAAAATTTCTTGAGCGCTACCCTAAGCTGATCTGGTGTGGTTGAATCCCAAATTTTACGTTTCCACCACTTTTTGAAATGTGTATTGACCATTCCCCGAGTAATCTCTTCGATACTCTCGACATCGGTCTGCCGGCAGATGAAATCGATGAACAGATCGGTGACAGTAGAGTGATTTCGAGCGGTTCTTTCAGTATATTTTTTCAACAGGTATTCGTAGAACTCCTCATTGAGCTGGACCAATTGGCGGCGAAACGGTTCCCTTTCCTTTTCAGCTTCCTCCACCAGCTTCAAATATTCCTCAAACTTATCCCCTGGAATAGCTATTTTTCCAGTGTAGACCTTGGCCATACCCTTGTCTCCCTGCTTATTTACCAACCAATCTTGCCAAAAGGATATCTTCAACATTCCGCCGTGAATTCATGGCTGGGTACGACATGTTCATCTTCTTACAAAAAATCCTGAAAATCTGCGTTTATCTGCGTCCCATGAGTTTCAGGGCCGGGGGGAGGACCAAGAGGCACGCCAACATACCCATCAGTGATCCAAGGACCATGACTCCTCCCAAGCTTGCCAGTCCCCGGTGGTGGGCGAAGAGGAGGCCGCCGAAGCCGATCATGGTGGTGGCGAAGCTCAGGGCCACGGCCGTTGGGGTGCTGGTATGAAACAGCCCCTTCCTGCCTGGCAGAGCGCCCCCGGGCTGGTACAGAAGTTCTCCCGAACGGGCCAGCAGGTGGACCCCCCCGTCTACGCCGATGGCGATAAGGATCGGAATGGCAAAGAAATTGGCCAGGTTAAAGTGCAGACCAAACCAGCCCATAATCTCGAGGAGCCATAGCATGCTTGCGCCTAAAGGTAAAAGCGTAAGAAACACATAGCGAAAAGAGCCTGAGTAGAGCCACAAAATGAGGGCCACTAAGACGATGGTCAGTCCTGCGGCGAAAAGAAAGGTCCTGTGCATCATACGGGCTGACTCAAACACGCCCACGGGAACGCCGCTCACATCGGGGTCCACACGGCGCAACTCCGAGACAAAGTGTTCCAGGGTGTCAAAGTCCCAGACATCTCCCTCGGGAATAACCTTTATTTGATAGGAGCCGTCTTTGCCCACATAGATATCCCTGAGTGATGGAGGGAGATCCCCAGGTGTAACTGATTTGGCAGACAGCCATTGTTTCAGCTGCTTAAGCGATTTCTCCATATCCCTGCCCAAACCGGTCTGAAGACCCTTGAGAAGTCTTGCCCTTTTTCTGTCCTGTTTGAGCAGTTCGGCCGCCGACTCAAGGTACTCCAGGTCCTGATCAATCAGGGCAAGTTCTGACCCGGCTCCAGCGGTAAATAATTTCTCCTCCAATCCCTCTAATGCGTAGGAGAGCTGAGAGAGGGCATTTATTAAGCGGTCTGGGTCCGGGGCTGGGGGGGGGAGGGGATTGGCCGGAATATGTTCTAATACTTTGGCTGCCTCTGCATATATGGCCGATTTTCGTGCCTGTTTTGTCGGGATAAAATCCAGGATGCTTTCCACTTTTCCTACTGAGGGTATCTCCTCTAAGGTCTTAGTCAGGCGCTTGGCATCTTTAAAATTGTCGGCAGTAAGAATAGCATACCAGGTGGATTCATCCGATGCCTCAATCATAACCCTTTCATATTCTACAGATTCAAGGCCCTTAGCCTGAAGTTCTAACAGATTGTAGTTGAAACGCACTTTAAACAGCCCTGGAAGTCCGGCCAGGGTTATGGCAATGAGGATTAAGAGCGCCCATCCGGGCCTTATTGAGAGACGTTCCAGGAAGGGGAGGGCGGTTACCTTAGGCACTGACGAAGGGAATAGCTTTTTTCTCCCCGCTATCAACAACATGGCAGGAAGTACTGTCAACATGGACAAGAGGCAGAGAAGCACACCTGTTCCGCCGATGAGTCCCAATTCAGCTAATCCGATGAAGTCAGCCCCGAGGACCGAATAAAAGGCGCAAACCGATGTGATTGCGGCCAGAATTATGCCGGGGCCGGTCCTGAAAATAGTAGTATGGACCGCGTCATCCACGCTTAAACCGCTCTTATTGCACTCAACGTAGCGCATAACCATATGAATCCCGAAGTCTACACCAATGCCTACCAACACTAAGGCAAAAATAATGGACAATAGATTCAGCTCGCCTACCGTTACCGTGGCAAACCCAAAGCTCCAGGCCATGGCCATTATTAAGGATATCAGGAGCAGGAAAGGCCTTAGCCATCCATGGAGTATGGCCGTGAACAGAATCGCAATAAGGGCCACAGCAATTAAGGCTGCCCTGGTCATGTCTCTGTCCGTGGTTTCCATCTCATCGGCCTGGAGGGCCGGTCTCCCCGTAAGACCAGCCTCGAGATCAGGGAATTCCGCTTGTGTGGCTTCAATGGCCTGGCGCACCACCTGGAGGGGTTTACGTATAACATCCATGGTCCCGAAATCCTTATCCGGCAGAAGCCGCATGACCAGCAGCTTGCCGGAAGAGGTAAAGAAATAGCGGCTCCCGGTCTGAGACAGATCAAATACGGGCTTGTATGTCGCCTTTTCCAACAGGATTTCATCCACATTCCTGAGGAAATCCTTCAACACATCAAGGGCCTGCCCCATAATTACCGGATCCATATCAGGGAAGCTCCCTTTCTCGCCATGGCGGGCAGGTCCCCCCAAGAGCCGGGCTACCATTTCAAGAAAACCGGATAAGGACCCGTCTCTGATCCAGGTGTCTATGAAAGGGGCGAGGAAGAGAATGGTCTTGGATAGGGCTTTCGCCTCTTGAGGGGAAGCAAAAAGGAGCGCGCCGCTGCCCAGATCCTTTGCTGATATACGGTAGTAGACGGCCTGGATAAGGTTCTGGTGTTGGGCAAGGCGGCGGTTAAGGGCTTCCGCAAATTGTATAGCCTTCTTTTTCCCATTTTCGGTTCCACCGGTCTTTATAACAACATAGAGATATTCCTGGTCTCCGAAGTTCTTGAGATGCTCTATATACCTTTTTTGAAAGGGAACGTCAGGGGATACAAGTCTGTCCTGGTCGCTATTCAAGCGCAGGAAGAGGAA
>JAOZQV010000234.1 GCA_029932035.1 Deltaproteobacteria bacterium
GCCAGTTCAAAATTATTAGACGCTGCCGTGAAACTCAAGGTGGTGGACTGCTCATAGGTGGCCCCCGCCTTCATGGAGAGGTAAAAGGAGACAAAGAACATTATCACAAAATAGATACAAAGGGGTATGGCTACCCTTACGACATCAAGCGGCAGTTGAACGATATACTCGCCCTTCAGGGAGAACATGATCAGGATGGTAAAGAGGAGGGCGATCAGGGTGATGGGGCTGATTTTGGGGATGAACTTCTCTTCGTACCAGGTGCGCCCCTTTGTGTTCAGACCGATGATGCGGGTGATGATACCGGCGATAAAAGGGATCCCTAAATAGATAAAGACGCTTTCTGCGATCTGTCCGATGGAGATGCTCACGACAGCGCCCTTCATTCCCAGCCACTGGGGGACAACCGTGATGAAAATATAGGCATAAATGGAAAAAAAGATCACCTGGAAGATGGAGTTGAAGGCCACCAGTCCGGCACAATATTCAGTGTCTCCAGAGGCCAGGTCGTTCCAGACAATGACCATGGCGATACAACGGGCCAACCCGATCATGATGAGTCCCACCATATATTCATGATGTCCGGAGAGAAAGGCAACGGCTAACAGAAACATGAGGATGGGCCCGATCACCCAGTTCTGAATAAGAGAGAGAACCAGAACCTTCACATTTCTAAACACCGGCCCCATCTTCTCGTATCTGACCTTGGCGAGCGGCGGGTACATCATAAGTATCAGCCCGATGGCAATGGGGATGTTCGTGGTTCCCACCTGAAAGTAGTCTATAATCTCCCGGATTCCAGGAAAAAGATACCCCCACATGACCCCCACAAACATGGCCAGGAAAATCCAGAGTGTCAGAAAACGGTCCAAAAAAGACAGCCGCTTCATAACCTGTTCCGGCATTACTTACCTCCCATAAAGAATGCGACTTGGCGCCCTCTCATCTCTTCCTTATACCTTAGGGTCTTCATGCCACAATAAACGGGTTTACAATAAAGTAGATGCCCAACCCAGCAATAACCGCCCCTGCCCCTTTTTTAAACCATTTTCCCGCCCCTTGCCAGGCACTGTTTTCGAGAATTCCTTTGACCGCGGCTGAAGAGCTGCCTGCCACAACGATAGGGAGACAATGACCAATGGCAAACAAAAGAATAAAAAGAATCCCTGTTGCCACCTTTTGCTGGATGGTAATGATGGCGAGAATTGGGGCTATAAAGCCGAATGTGCACGAACCGGAGAGGACACCATAGGCCAGACCAAGGACAAATGCTCCAAAAAGACCCGTAACATTAAGACGCCCTAACAGGCTTCCGGACATAGAGCACTTTTCGACCCCAAACATTCCCAAGGCTACCCAGATCAACACCAGCCCCACCAAAATCTGCCAGTAGTTCCCAACATCCCCCAACATCCGCCCCAGCATGGCGCAGATGATACCGATCAGCGCTATGGTGATAAAAAGACCGATCGAAAAAGAGACAGAATAATAAGCTGCCGCTTTAGGCTTCAGGACCTCCTCCTGCCCGCCCACATAGGCGACAATCAAAGGGATAGAGGCCAAATGACACGGACTGAAAGCCACGCTGACCATGCCCCACACAAAACAGCCCAAAGCAGCAATAGCAGTTCCCCCGGCAATCCACTCGTTAACGGTCAAAAAAAATGTTTCCAGCATCAATGTCTCCTTCTTGTCTAATCCCCTCCTAACCAACTCCCATTTTTTTTAATTGCTCAACAATCGCCACCTCACTCATAAAACCCACATGGCGATATATCTCCTTCCCCTCTTTGTCGAAAAAGATTTGTGTGGGGATGGCCCGGACGCCGAATCGCTTTGCCTGGTCACGCTGCTTCCAGACATCAATAAAGATAATGGCCGCCTTCCCGTCATATTGCTTTTCCATCTTTGTCAAGATCGGCGCCATCATCTTGCAGGGGAGGCAGGAGTCGGCCCCCAAATCCAGCATGGTCACCATCCCCTTTACCGGCACCTCTCTCACTTCCCCTGACTCGGTCTCAGACAGCGCTTTCGAAATATCCCCTGCCACACGCTCAAAAGCGACCCCTTTCACTTCACCCGTGTCAGAAAAGAACTGGGGCGTTATTACGAAATAAAGAGCCGATAATGCTACCAGACCTAAAAGAACTGTCCAGATCCATTTTTTCATCTAACTTACCCCCATAGCGGCAAGTTTTTTCTCAATCTCGGCTTGCGGATAAAAGCCCTCATGTCTAAACACCTCTTGGCCATTACTGTCAAAGAATGCCTGGGCCGGAATGGAACGGATACCGAATCGGGCGCTCAAAATCTGTTGCTCACCCACATGCACAAAGATCACGTTGATCCTGTCTTTATATTTCTTTTTCAATTTGTCCAAAATGGGCTGCATCATGTCGCAGGGTTTGCAGCCGGTTGCGCCAAATTCCACCAAGGTCGGTTTCCCCGATCTACGGGCAATATCCACCGGGTTGTCTATCGCAAGGGCATTTTGCTTCCTGGCCCATTCCCTGTTAACTCGAATGTCCATGCCTTGCCCGAGTGTCTCAAGGTATTTCCCCACTGCCTCCTCTTTTTTCTTCTGCAGGAGAAAACCTTTTACAGCATCTTTTACCTCATCAAAAGGCATACCCCCCACCATGGCCTTGTTCTGACCATAGAAGGCCTTTGCTTCCTCATCAGAAACAGTCACTCCCGAACCTTTCTCACTCAGGTACATCATGATCACCTGATCCTTAGGGTCATCCTTTTTGTGACCGGCCTTGTATGCCTCGTTAAGGAGAATCCTTTCTGTCGCCTGTTGCTCTAAAACAAAAAAGAGGTTTTTATTTAAGTGTTTCCGTATTTCCGGCTTTAAATCTTTGAACATCTCCTTCAACAACGATTCATCAATCTGGACCCCTGCAGCAGCCAATAAAACCCCATTTTTCAGCTTTGTTAATTTTGCAGATTTGAGCACGGCTGTGGCCAGGCCGGGGTAGGTCTGTTCCACGGTACGTTCCTCTAACTGATCAGAACCGCGGGCCGACGGCATCTGAAACAAAACAACCGCCATTAACAAGATAAACCATGCGGTCACTCGATATTTTGTCGTAGTTATCCCTCTTAAATATGTCATACAGTGCCCTAATATCCTTTCCTGTTTTCTTGATTTTCCATAGTCATTTTTTTACCCATGCCTTAATCTGATCCTTTTTGGGGACCTTGCCAACACATTTGACCTCCCCGTTAATAACCACGGATGGAGTCATAAACACGCCATGTTTGGCGATCTCCATAACATCCGTCACCTTTTCAATCTGTGCATCCACACCGGTTTCAGCAATGACCTCCCGGACAGCCTCTACAGTTGCTTCGCACTTTGGGCATCCAGGGCCCAACACCTTTATTTCCATTTTTTCTCCTTTCCGGTTTACCCGACATGACCTTGAGCCTTGCGCCCTTAGCCTTGCGCCTCCCTCAACCACTCCTTGAGTTTTCCCTTGGGTGGAACCCTGCCCACTGACAGGACCTTGCCGTTAATAATCAGGGCTGGCATTCCCATGACACCATATTTCCCGATCTCTTTGATCTCTCTGACATGCTCCAGGTCCGCAGCAAGATCTATTTCGGCCATCACCTCCATGAGATCTCTCTCCAGCCTGTCGCACTGCACGCATCCCTGCCCTAATACCTTGATCTCCACACATCCAGAGACTTCCTGTTCGTAGGGTTTTCCTAAGAATTTCTTGAATTCACGTAAAAAGGCCTTTGCGTAGTTTTCCTTGACCCTGTTGGGGATGTAGTTTTTCTTGGAAAGCCTCTTCAAAAGCCCTGCTCCCACCTCATCATCGGGCCCTTCTGCGTATTCCTCTGCCATCTCTTCGATGGCGCGTTTCAGGCCCATAATACCTACACTCTGTTTATCCACCTTGATCTGGACTACATCTTCCTGTGACATGTTTCTTTTCCCCTTGAGTTCACCGCAAAGCTTCATTCCGTTCTTAGCGTCTTAGCGGTGAAAATTGCGGTGAAAATCTATCCCGCGATCCAGCCATAGCTCATACCGGCGATGGTGGACAAAACCACGATGATTACGCAAAAGACAGCGGTTTTTTTGACGCCGATCACGCTTCCGATCACCAACATGTTGGGGAGGGAAAGGGCAGGGCCTGCAAGAAGCAAAGAAAGAGCCGGCCCTTTCCCCATACCTGAACCGATGAGGCCCTGAAGGATAGGCACTTCGGTAAGGGTGGCAAAATACATGAGCGCTCCCGAGACCGAGGCAAACAGGTTGGCCCACAGGGAATTACCGCCAACCAAATACTCAATATAATGTTCCGGGATCAGGGCGGGATGGCCCGGTCTCCCTAACATGAAGCCGGCTACTAAGACACCTGCTCCCAAGAGAGGAAAGATCTGCTTCATAAAACCCCATGTGGAATCCACCCAATTTACACATTCATCCTTTGTAAACCAGGACTTAAGCATAATGCCAAGAACAATCAGCAGCCCCACGGTAATATACCATTTAGCCGCAAATATGGCCGGCCAGATACCAGTGGAACCTGCTGCGGGTCTGGCAAAGGCGGCGAAGATGAGAATCAGGACCATGGTCAGCATATAAAGGCCGTCCTGCAGAAGGCTGCGACCCTTTTCCTCTTCATCAGGGAGGTATATCTGCCCAACAGCACGGTTAGCGTCATCTTTTCGAAAGAAAAAAGCCATCAGAAGCCCGGTGATAATGGCAAATACAACCGCGCCGATGGCCCGCGCCAGACCCAATTGCCAGCCCAAGATCCTGGCGGTCAGGACAATGGCCAATACATTTATGGCAGGGCCTGAATAGAGAAAGGCGGTCGCCGGACCAATGCCGGCCCCCCGGGCATAGATTCCTGCAAAGAGGGGGAGGACCGTACAGGAGCAGACTGCCAGAATGGTTCCCGAGACAGAGGCCACAGAATAGGAAAGGATCTTGTTGGCAGTAGCGCCAAAATACTTCAGGACCGCACCCTGAGACACAAAGACCCCGATTGCGCCTGCAATGAAAAAGGCCGGGATCAGGCAGGTCAGAACATGTTGACGGGCATATTCCTGAAGCATCATAAATGCTTCAAGTCCCGATTGCCGTATTGTGGGGCTGGCCCACGGCACATAGTAGCATGCAAAGAAAATCAAGACGATAAGCAACAGCTTAGTTCGTTCTTTCATAGCCATATTCCTATTTAGTTATCCACTAAAAAATAAGTCATTTCTTACAGATATTCTCACGCCGGATGTTGGGGAGTTTTTCCACCAATTCCTCGATCTCCCGATCCTCTTCCATCCAGTGCCTCAAATTACCCAAAAGGGCGGCCGCATATGCACTGACAGCCCCGTCCGTGAGGTGATAATTGACCCATAGGCCATCCTTCTTAGAGTCCACAAGACCTGCATCTTCCAAGATCTTCAAGTGCTTGGATACGCTGGGTTGTGCTATTCCAAGAGAGGCCTGTATTTCGCAAACACACATCATTTTATGCTGAAGCATTTTGACGATCTTCACCCGGTTAGGTTCAGAAAGCGCCTTCATTACCTTGATAAAATCTTTCATGGTCAACCTCGCTATATTCTATTTGGGTAATATAGATCTCGCAGGGAGCGTTGTCAAATAAAAAAATAGTAATAACCGTTCCCAGGTTTCCAGGTTTGTAGGTTTACCGACTCTGAACCCTAAACCTGTGAACGGAAGGGTTTTCTCGGGTGAGGGCAAACATTACTCGACAATATTGTCGACCTGTTACGCCTATTGTCGAATCCCGTGTTGATCCATTTTTGTATAATCAATTGTTTTTGTTGTGAAAATACTTTTGGCACACTCCTTGTACTGATGCTTGGGAAAATGGCTTTATAGCAAACACAAAACTTATCAAACAGGAGGTCAACAATGGATAAGGTTTCACAAAGACCAGTTGTACAAAAAGCATTTAAGGGCATGGTTGTTTTGGGGCTGGGACTTGCGGTCACAATCGGGTTTGCCCCGGTAACAACCTGGGCAGGTTTTCAGAATCAAACAGAGCAAAGTTGCCGCTTCAAGGGGCAATCCCAGAAAAGAGATAGTAAGCTGGGGCGGATTTCTGCGGGTGAAAAGATCATCATGGCCCGCGGAGGGAACCGGTCTG
>JAOZQV010000235.1 GCA_029932035.1 Deltaproteobacteria bacterium
TCATGAAAATATCCCCTCCTGATCCACCGTATTCCACAGGATGGCGGATTCCTAAGTACCCCATGTCCCCCATTTGCTTGAAAAGGTTTTTCGGAATAGACCTTTCCTCTTCCCACTGGTCTACGTGGGGAACAATCTCGTTTTCCACAAATCTCTTGAGAGATCCCCGGAGGATATTATGTTCTTCTTTGAAGATGTCCCGATACATATATGACTCCTACAAAAATACGCCGGCTGACAGGTTTAGGGTATGAGTCGTTAAATCTTCATGCCTGCGCCATACCCTTCCTCTATGGCCTCTAATGCCTTGCGAGGCCGGAGGGCGTCCCCGATAAAATGGCAGGGAAGACCTGTGTTCTCGATTTCTTTTGAAAACCGGTTGTTCACAACCTGTTTAACTGAAACTATTGAGAAGTCCCCTTTAATGCCATGTTCTTTATCCTTAATAAGGATCTCTGCTTGTGAATTAGTTGCCCTGACCAACCTGGCCTGCTTAAATACTTCCACCCCCCGTTTTTTGAGAGAATTAAGCAAATCGAAGCGTCCTATGGGTCCCATGTCAGGCGCAAAATGATCACCTTCTTCTATTACCGTTACCCTTTTTCCCTGGTTCGAGAGGAACAATGCCGTCTCCAAGCCGATCTGATCAGCGCCTAAGACAACCGTACGATCTAATAGATCGCTTTTGCCGGTAAAGATGTCAGCAACAGTAAAGATTCGTTCCGGATTGGTTCCTGGAATCTTCACCCTCTGAAACAATGCCCCGGTGGCAAGAATCACCGCATCAGGATTTATCTCCCGGAGACACTCCGGGTTCACCTCCCGATTTAAGCTTGTTTCCAATCCCAATCTGTTGATCTCCCCAATCAGATAATTCAGGAACTCTGAAAACTCTTCTCTTCCGGGGACCATGGCTGCAAACCGCAGGTTTCCACCGAGTTCATTTCGTTTTTCGCACAGCATAACTTCATGCCGCCTTTGAGCAGCGGCAATGGCCGCCTGTAGCCCGCCGGGACCCCCTCCGATGACCAGGATGCGTTTACGCCGAGGAGCGGGATGGAGTATCCACTCCGTCTCGCGACCCATGACCGGATTGACGACACAGCTTATGGGGTCGTTCTCTACTCTCTTGATCCCGCCCAAGAGCCTTTCTATGCACGCCTGGCCGCATCCCACGCAAGGCCTGATCTCTTCCAATTTCTGTAACTTTACTTTCTTGGGTAAATCAGGGTCGGCCATCAGGGCCCTGCCCATGGAGACCAAATCTGCAGAGCCCTGTTCAAGGACCTTTTCCGCCAACAGGGGTGATTTAATCCTGCCCGCAGCAATAACCGGGACGGTTGCTACTTCCTTGACGGCCCTGGCAAGGGGTATAAAACATCCGCGCTCAGAACCAATGAGCGGGATCGTGGGAGGATCGGAGCCATATACACCTGCCGAGACGTGCAGGACATCAGCCCCGGCCTCAACCAACCAGGGGGCTATTTCCATGGCCTCAGTGAGGGTGGACCCGCCTTTAATGTAGTCCTCACCATTCAGGCGGAAAAACACAGGGAATGCCGAACCTACTCCTTTTTTAACCTCAGAAACAATCTCGATGGCGAGGCGGGCCCTGTTTTTAAGGCTCCCTCCATAACCGTCAGTCCTCTGATTGGCATTTTGAGATAAGAACTGATTGATCAGATAGCCATGGGCTCCGTGGATTTCCACCGCGTCAAAACCAGCCTCCTTTGCCCTTCCGGCTGCTTCCCCGAAACTCCTGACAACGACTTGAATTTCATCAACGGTCATTGCCTTAGGGGTTTCTGTACATAAAGCCGGGGCCGGGATGGCTGATGGCCCCAAAGGTTGACTGCCGATGAGTTCCGCTTTTGTCTGCCTGCCACCATGGGCGAGCTGCATGGCAATTGTGCCCCCCCAATCATGAATAGTCTTTGTCAGCTTTTGAAATCCCAAGATGTGCATGTCATCAAACATGCCGCACTGTCCCTTGAATATCCTTCCCTTTGGGTGAACTGCCGTGGCCTCCACTATAAGCAGGGCCGCCCCTCCTGCGGCTCTGGCAACAAAATATTCTATTAGTCTATCGGTAGCGTTTCCGTCTTCCGCCGCATACCCTGTGCCCATGGCCGGCATGACTATACGATTTTTTAGATGGAGGTTCCCTATGTCAATTGGACTGAGTAATCTCTTGAAAGCCATTATGTTTAATCAACCTCTCTGATGTTTTTCAACAATTACTGATGTTCCGAGACCGCCGCCCACACAGAGTGTCGCAAGACCGTAACGGACATTTCTTCGCAACATCCCGTGGATCAGGGTAGTCATCAGCCTGGCGCCCGTGCATCCTATCGGATGGCCAAGGGCAATGCCGCCGCCGTTGACATTGATGATTTCCTCGGATGAAAGACCCATGCTTTTGAATTCCATGATGTCTGCAATGGCCTGAGCGGCAAACGCCTCATTCAATTCTATTAATCCGATCTCCTCAAAAGGGATCCCCGATCTTTTCAAAACCTTGGCCGTGGCCTCTACAGGACCGAGTCCCATATATCTGGGGTCAACTCCGGCAGACGCAAAATCCTTGATTGCTACCAGCGGCGTAAAACCATTTTTAACGGCCATCTCTTCTTCCATAAGGAGAAGGGCAGCGGCGCCATCGTTTAGCCCGCAGGAATTCCCCGGCGTAACCGTTCCCTCTTTTTTGAATGCGGGCTTCAGCCGGGCCAATTTCTCTAAAGAGATATCCGGCCTGGGGTGTTCATCATTTTCGAAGACTAAGCTCTTTCCTTTCTTTGCTTGAATTTCGATGGGCATGATTTCCTGCCGGAATAGCCCGTCTTTAATGGCCCTGTCTGCCTTTTCGTGGCTTTTCACGGCATATGCGTCCTGCTCTTCACGTCCTATCTGATACTTCTCGGCCAGGTTTTCCGCGGTGAGCCCCATGTTACAGTAGCCGAAAATGTCTTCCGGCCCACCAACCGTCTCAGAGGCATCTGTGAACCAGTCATAGAGCTTTCCATGACCGAGACGGTAACCCCACCTGGCGTTGTCGATGAAATACGGAAGACTGCTCATGTTTTCAGCCCCGCCGGCAACCACAATACCGGCATGGCCGGTTTGAATCAGCATGACACCCTCACATATGGCCTGAAGGCCCGAGGCACACTGTCTGTCAACGGTATAGGCAGGGATACTGACCGGCATGTCCGCACGAAAGAGCGCCTGGCGCGCACAGTTGAGATAATGGCTGGTCTGATAAGCGCAACCGAACACGACCTCATCAACCGCCTCAGCCTCAAGGCCGGTCCTCCTGAGCAATTCCTTAATCACCATGCCACCCAATTTATAAGAAGGAATGGCCTTCAGACTGCCTCCGTAAGCCCCCACTGCCGTGCGAATGGACCCAACAATTACTATCTTTTTCATAAAATTTCCTTTTCCCCTTGCTCTTTGACCCTAATCCCTATTTGATGTGCCTCTCATCAGGACCCGTGTAAACTGCACCATGCTCAGGCGGAATAATGCGAAGGGGTACCCCTTCCTTTATCTCTTCCACCACATGGGCAATGATGCCGCACATATAAGAGACAGCCGCAATGCCTGCCATTTCTAATGGATCAAATCCCATCTCATTTAGAACACACGCCATCATACCGTCGATATTCAAGGGTATTTCTTTGCCCGTTACGCGAACAAACTCCTTATGAATCGCCTCATAAATCTGGCCTTTTTCTCCCCAGAAGCCGCATTCCTTGGCAACCTTTTTGAGGGCCTCTGAGCGCGGGTCCACATTGCGATAGGTGGGATGACCAAATCCTGGAATGCGTTTCTTGTTTTCAAGGCATTCTGAAACCACGTCAATCGCTGTCTCTTTGATGGTTAAATCCTTAGACGCCATCAGTTCGTGCGACTCATTAATAAAATCGGCCGAATCCTGGGGCGATACCGTGTAAGAACCCATGGTCAGGATACCTGCTGCTATACCGGGTATGGGAGAATCAGGAAAGGCCGAGGCCGCAAACCGAGCCGCAGGCGCTGTGGATGCCACGAATTGGTGATCGGGAATAGAACAGAGCACGGCGTTTAAGAGGCGTGCTTCCTCTTTTGTGGGAAGCTCACCCCGCAGGGTCAGGTAGAGGGTTTCAGTGTATGTGAGATTTTCTATGATTTCCTCAAGCGGGTATCCACGGATAAGGCAGGTTTTTTCTATGGCATGACTAATGCTGGTTTGCCAGTAGTCATCCCATTTCCCTTCATTGATGTAACGCCCCACATTTCTAACCTTGCCCCAGCGTTCGTTTTTATACGTCATTTCGTTCTCCTTTCATTCCACGATGCCCTTATCCCGGCAGTCCCTCTCCATATCCTTCTTATCCTACGCCCAGTTTTCTGGTATTCGATGAGTGTCTTCCCCCCTCAAATAGAGACCTTCATGGGGGTTTAGTCCCTGCTTATCTCTCTTCCTATAATCATTTTCTGGATCTGATTGGCTCCTTCGAAGATCTGGGTCAGCTTGGCGTCACGGAACATCCTCTCGATAGGGTAATCCTTAATATAACCATAGCCCCCGAGGACCTGGACCATGTCTGTAGTAATTTTCATGGCAGCGTCGCTGCAAAAATATTTTGCCATGGATGCCAGTTTTGTATTTTTTCGGCCTGAATCAAAACCGAGGGCCGCCTTTTCCATGAGCCCCCTGCTGGCTTCAACCAGGGTGGATGCCTCGGCTAAAATAAACTGAATCGCCTGATGTTTGATGAGGGGCTTCCCAAAGGTGTGGCGCTGCCTGGCATATTTAATAGTATAATCCAAGGCTCCCTCGGCCAGTCCGAGCGCTAAAGCGGCCACCGTAGGACGCGACATATCAAAATCACCCATGGCGATCGCGAACCCCTCTCCGGGTTTCCCCAGGAGATTATCCCTGGGCACATGCACATCCTCAAGGATTACCTCTGCGGTGTTGCTGCCCCGAAACCCGCATTTGTCTTCCTCCCTGCCTATGGAAACCCCTTCCAATTCCCTTTCCACCAGAAAAAACGTGAGTTCCCGTTCCCCGGTTTTTGCAAGAATCGAGTAGAGACCGGCAACAGCCCCGTTAGTGGCAAAAACCTTCCTGCCGTTCAAAACATACATTTCGCCGGAAGGCGTGGCAGCGCTTGAAATGGCTTGGACATCCGAACCCGCCCCGGGCTCTGTCACAAGGTAGCCGATCAAATTCCTCTGATCAGAGATCATAGGGAAGTATTTTTCCTTTTGATCTTCATTTCCTGCGAAGATCAGAGGATAACTCCCCACCGCCTGGATAATTAATAGGAGGGCTGAGGAAGCGCAGGCCTTGGCGATTTCTTCAATGGCCAGGCAGAGGGTATGTGTGGGGTTCTGGGACCAGCCGCCGTATTTTTCAGGGAGCATGATCTGCAATAGCCCCAGATCCCAAAATAATGACACAACATCCCAGTTGAAGGTTCCTGTTCTGTCTGTTTCGGCCGCAGCCGGGGCGATCGTCTCTCTTACTGCCCGTTGGACATTGGTAAGGAGTATCTTTTGTTCCTCTGTTAATGCGTTCATGTGTATAGTGCTCCTTTTTCGCATGCCTTACCAGGGTTATAGGTTTTCCCTGATAATTCAATTCAGGTGACTACAAAGTTCCTGATAAATCTCTTTGGTAGATGCAGGACAACCTTTCACCTTCACTGCGTCTTGCAGTCCAGGGTTTTCTTTTGCCGGGCATTTCCCCAACAGGAAGACCTCCTCTGACTCCGCGTGCGCCCTGTTTCGTCCTAAGCAGATCTCCACCCCTTTGAAGCGCCGGCCCTGATTTTCTCTGAAAAACCGGTTCAGGCCGGCGAATGCAGTGACCGTGCATCCTGAACAGAAATGATTCCCAGGGTCCTCACACCTGATCCCCTGGATCCCATATTTCTGGAGTAATTCCTCATACCAGGGATATTCCCATATCAGTTTTTTGGCCACATCTTCAATTCGTTCGCCCCTGATATCGAGCCGGGATAGATCCAGAGACTCACCCTGACTTTTGGCAATGTAGCGGAGGTAGCTGACCTCATTCGGCTCTATGCCGATTACGGCTGATCCCACCATATCCACAGAGACCATGTCCCTGCCCG
>JAOZQV010000236.1 GCA_029932035.1 Deltaproteobacteria bacterium
CTACGTAGCCAAAAACACTCATTTCTTATCCCTATGTTTTTCAGTGGGTTGGTTTATCGCGGATAAGTCCTGATCTTTGATGTGTGTAATAGATAGCCTTTACCTCTCATATCTGATGAAGATCCCTCGGTGTGATGGTCAGGACTTCAACGCCATCAGAGGAGATTAAGAGCATGTCTTCCAACTTCACCACCTCGCCAATAGACGCGCACATCTCAAGTTCAAGGGTCATGATCATACCCTCTTCAAGGACCTCGTGGTTGTTCTTGCCAAGCAGAGGCGGCTCGTTAACTTCAAGGCCCACTCCGTGGCCGATAAAAGGAACTCTTTTTGAATCAGTTCCCAAACGCATGAAATAAGACCCAATGCCAAGCTCTTCGGCAAAATTGCAAGCTTCTTTATACAAATCATCGCATCTGATGCCGGGCCTCAGCATCTCAATGATTTGATCTGCTATTTCCTTCATACCATCGTACATGGTCCTGCAAATATCAGGAGGGTCTCCCAGGACATATGTCCTGCTTTGATCAGCATGATAACCGTGATAGTGAGTTGGAATATCCACAACGATCATCTCGCCCTTCTTGATTGTCTTTGTTGAGGCCCCCATGGGGATGGAAGGGCTTAAACCGACTCCGGTGATTGACTGGATCTTACCTGCAATTTTTGACAGATTGACACCGGAGGCAAGAGGTCCGAGTCCCATAAAAAAGTCGGGCGGTCGGATAAAATACAGACCCTCATGACCCGCTTTTCGGTGGGCCTCCTCGATTTCCGAGGAGAGTTCCAGCTCTGTCATCCCTTCTTGAAGGACATCAAGAATTCTTAGATGCCCTTCATGGACGATACGACATGCCTCCCTGGTGTACTCGATTTCTTGCGGGTCTTTGGTTTTTCGTTGTTCAAGGATCAACCCGGATATATCAGTAATGCCAAATTCGGAAAAGAGTTCCGAAACCTGAAAATATTGCGTTGCAGGGAGTATATCAAGCTCCATCCCGAGGGTACCTTGTTCGATCTTCCTTGTCTTCAGCCACTCCTTCGCGTCTTTGTAGCCCTTGCCGGGACTGATTCTGTCAGTGTCGAGACATGTCTCTTCGAGTACCCTGTCGAGCCCTCTCATGACCAGCAGGTGGTAGTCTTCCGGCGTGACGATGAAAATCGAGGGGTGAGTGGTTCCCGCGTAGTAGAGGGTGGACCTGGAGTAGGTGAGCAAAGCACCATCTGCACCGGCGCTTGATAGTGCCTCTTGAAGCTTTTTTATCCTCATAGTTGACATATTTTTACGTTTCTAAGGTTCTGTTCAGATAGTCAATAATGACATGGGTATCTGTCCCCGTGGTAAAAATCTCCCCAACACCCAATGATGTTAATTCTACCCGGTCTTTTTTCGGGATGGTACCGCCGCCAAAGACCAGTATGTCGGAGGCCCCTTTTTCTTTTAAGAGAGTCATGATTTTCGGAAATATGGTCTTGTGCGCTCCTGAGAGGATGCTCAACCCAATGGCATCCACGTCTTCATCAATTGCCGCGTTAACAATCTGGAGCGGGGTCTGGTGCAGACCCGCGTAAATAACCTCCATACCGGCATTACGTAAGGCCCTTGCGACCACCTTTGCGCCCCTGTCGTGGCCATCGAGACCAGGTTTGGCTATTAGTATTCTCCTCTTCCTTCCCTTGTTCATATCACGCTATCTCCTCAAACTATCCCAAACACTAATAAATTGAGTCCTCCCTGTACTCCCCGAAGATCTCCTTCATTACGCCAATGATCTCGCCGAGGGTAACATAGGACTTCACCGCCTTGATGAGGTATGGTATGATATTGTCTGATCCCTGACAGACTTCTCCGATTTCATTGAGGCACGCTTTCACTAAGGCCTGGTCCCTGTTCTCTTTAAGAGCTACCAAGTCCGACACCTTCTCTCTTTCAAATTCAGGGTCGGCTTCCCTTAATTCAATATCCGTCTCTTCCTCCTCGAAAAACTCATTCAGGCCAACGACTATTCTTTCCCCCTTTTCAATCTCTCTTTGATAGCTGAAGGCGGAATCGGCGATTATCTTGGCGTAGTAACCCTTTTCTATGGCAGAGATGACGCCGCCGAGGTCCTCGATTTCCTTAAAATACTTGTAACATTCTGCCTCCATCTGGTTTGTCAGGGCCTCAACATAATAGGAACCGGCTAACGGATCGATGGTATTGATGACCCCGCTTTCCCTGGCGATGATCTGTTGGGTCCTCAAGGCCAGCTTTTCGGATCTCGGTGTGGGTATAGATAAAGCCTCATCAAAGGCGTTCGTATGCAACGATTGAGTCCCTCCGAGTACTGCGGAAAGCGCCTGGATAGTCACCCTGATAATGTTGTTCTCTGCCTGATGGGCGGTCAGTGAAGATCCGGAAGTCTGCGTATGAACCCTGAAAAGGCATGAACGCCGGTCTTTCGCCTCAAACCGCTCACGTATGGTTTTGGCCCAAATCCTTCTTGCCGCTCGATACTTGGCGATGTTTTCAAAGAAATCGTTGTGGACCTTGAAAAAAAAGGAGAGACGGGGAGCAAAACTATCCACAGATAGACCTGCCTTTATCCCTTCCTCCACGTAGGTAAATCCGTTGGCCAAGGTAAAGGCCAATTCCTGGACCGGGGTAGCCCCAGCGGAGGCCAGGTGGTATCCGCTAATGCTGATAGGATTAAAACGGGGTAGATGTTTGTTGCAAAAGCTCAGGGTGTCTATGGTAAGACGCATGGAAGGCCGAGGCGGGAAGTAGTACGATTTCTGGGCCTGATATTCCTTGAGGATGTCATTTTGCATGGTGCCTGTCAGCTTTTCAAGGGGGACACCACGCTCTTCAGCAACTGCCACAAACATGGACAAAATGACTGAAGACTGGGAGTTAGAGACAAAATTGATACTGATTTCATCAATGGGGATACCTTCCAAAAGATTGCGCATATCTTCTATAGAGTCAATAGCCACACCGCCGCAGCTTCCCACCTCCCCTTCAGCGAGAGGATCATCCGAATCCCTGCCCATGATGGTTGGCATATCGAGACAAAGGCTGATTCCGTTTGCGCCCATCTGAAGAAGCTGTCTGATCCTCTCGTTGGCCTTGGAAGGAGAGTCCAAAGACCCCAACTGCCGGATAGTCCACGGTCTTTGGCGATACATGGTTTTATGTATCCCCCGGGTGAATGGATACTCACCGGGCAAACCGAGATCAGCCTCGCGACCCGGTTGAGAGATATCCTCCGGACCATATAGCGCCTTGATCTTGAAACCGGATAGGTTTTTAAAGGAATCGTCGTTGGTAGACCCCTTTTCTCTATTCTCGATGGTTTCCGTGCCTTTTTGGTTGTTCATTTGATCTCATTCCCATGGGAGTAGATAAGTATTCAGCACCTCTTCGACCACTGAGTAGGGATCATTCTTTTGTTCAATGATGCTATTAATATATTCCCTTTTCTTGCCGGTCCCCTTGAGGCCCTTGAAAATAATCTTTTGGAGTTCATCCTTGAAGATAAGCCCTAATTCCTGCTCCACTCTGTCATATCTTACCCGATCGATTGCCCTTGTTTTCCGCAAGTAGGTCTGATGTTCTGCTATTGTAGCTGCAAGTTCATCGATACCCTGGAGGTCCTCCGGTTTATTAGCCGTAGAAACAGTCGGCACGACGCGGGGCATCCATGCCCCTTCCTCAAAAGATCCAGCTGTTAAGGCTCCCTGCAGATGTCGAAGAGATCTATCTGTCCCGTCCAGATCCGCCTTGTTGAGCACAATGATATCAGCGATCTCCATTATTCCCGCCTTCATGGCCTGAATGTCATCACCCATTCCCGGCGTAACCACCACCAAACATGTGTGGGCGATATGTATCACGTCAACCTCGTCCTGGCCCGCGCCTAAGGTCTCTACAATGACGACCTCATTTCCCATGGCCTCCATAATACGAATCACATCGTATGTGGCCCGGGAAAGACCCCCGAGATATCCCCTGGAGGCCATACTTCGGATGTAGACGCCATCGTCCTGGGAATGACTTTGAAGCCGGATGCGATCTCCCAAAAATGCGCCACCCGAGAAGGGACTGCTCGGATCCACCACCACTACTCCCACCTTCTTGCCCTGCTCACGGAATTTGCCAATCAGATGGTCGGTCAATGTACTCTTGCCGGCCCCACCGGCCCCTGTTATCCCGAGGATCATTGCCTTGCCCGTATAGGGATAGACGAGGCTCATCACCTCATGGTGATCGTCCATCTCATTTTCCACTAAGGTGATCAGTCGGGCGGCTGCTCTGCGATCACCTGCCAATAACCTACTCACCATTTCACCGGTACTTAGTTTCTTTTTCATCTCTTATTCTTCGACATGGTCGTTGATATAGTCCACGATAGATTCTGTGAGAGAACCTGCCCGAAAGACCTTATCAATACCCATTTCCTCCATAGCGGGAATATCTTCAGCCGGAAAGGTGCCTCCGGCAATGAGCAAAACATCATCAACATTGTTCTTTCTCATCTCCTCCACGACCTTGGGGGTGAAAATGAGATGCTCCCCGGAAAGATAACTCAAACCAATCACATCAACATCTTCATCAATGGCCGCCTTGACGATACTCTCAGGCCTTTGAAACATCCCGAGATAAATGACTTCCATACCTGCCTCTTTGAGCAAGGAAGACACTACCTTTGCCCCACGATCATGACCGTCAAGGCCAACCTTGGTCACCAGTACTTTGATTTTCTTAATTGTAGCCATCTTGTGTATACTCCTCAAAAAATCAGAAATTGAAGGGTGATTCTATAGACTCCATCGGATCATAGGCATATCCGAATACCTCTCTGACCGTGCCTAA
This sequence comes from Deltaproteobacteria bacterium, assembly GCA_029932035.1. Classification (GTDB taxonomy): domain Bacteria; phylum Desulfobacterota; class DSM-4660; order Desulfatiglandales; family Desulfatiglandaceae; genus Desulfacyla. Next base: position 4,856 of record JAOZQV010000236.1, read on the forward strand.
TAACTCGCCAGTGGTACCTGATGCCCTCGTGGCCTCTATCATGGCAGGAATAACGTTTTTGCTGTCGTTGGCATCATCCCGCAGCCGCTTGATGGCGTCATTCAGTCGATCCATATCTCTGGTCCGTTTTAGCTCCTTAACCTCCGCTACTTGCTGTTTGGCCGAGTTTGAAGAGATCTTTTGCACCCCCAAAGGCGTTGTTTTTTCCTGCTCTGTGGTGAACACATTCACCCCAACCATTAATTTTTCTCCTTTATCCAGCTCTTTCTGTCGTTTGACGGCCTCGGATTCGAATTGCCGGTCTAACCATTCGGTACGGATCGCCTCTTCCATGCCCCCCACCTCTTCCACCTGCTTCATGACCTTGAGGCTTTCCTCTTCAATCTTGTCAGTCAGGCTTTCTACATAATAGGACCCGCCTAAGGGGTCGGCCACATTTGTGACGCCTGTCTCATAGGCCAGGACCTGCTGGGTCCTCAGTGCCTGCAGATGGGCCTTTTCCGTGGGAAGGCACATGGGCTCATCATATGAGCAGCAGTGGAGGGACTGAACCCCGCCCAAAACAGCCGCCAATGCCTCGTAGGCAATGCGAATCATGTTGTTATATGGTTGTTGCGGCACAAGGGAACATCCTGCAGTATGTACGGCAAAGCGAAATTGCATGGACTTGGGGTCCTTAGCGCCATACTTCTCTTTCATTAATCGTGCCCACATCCGCCGGGCGGCGCGGAACTTGGCCACCTCCTCGAAGATGTCCACGTGACATGAAACATAGAAGGTGAACCTGGGGGCAAACTCATCAATATCAAGACCTCTCCGGATCAGCTCATCTATGTAGCACATGGCAATCCCGAATCCGAACGCCACCTCCTGGGGGGCGGTAATCCCCTGCTCACGAAGGTCATACATGTTGACGGTGGTATAGTACCACTTGGGCATGTTTCTTGTGCAGTACTCCATGACGTCGGAACCGAGTTTGATGGAAAGATCTAATGGACAGGCCGGTCTGAAGCCGCAGTAACGGAAGTGGATCGGATCATTCTGGATAGAGCCGCGTAAGATGCCGACATCGTAACCCGCATCCTGCGCCACTGCCACGTACTGGGCCATGGTTACTGGCGCTGAAGTAGACGCAGTAATCAAAGACCAGCTTACTTTGTCCAAGGGTATGTCTTTAGTCAATGTCTCCATATCCTTGATGGAGGTGATATTGACCCCGGTCAGGCCCACCTCATCTACGGCCCAAGGATGATCGGCATCGAGCCCCAT
>JAOZQV010000237.1 GCA_029932035.1 Deltaproteobacteria bacterium
GCCCCTACTCCTTCTGCACCGGAGGCAACACCAAGGAATACAGTGAATTTTACAGTCTGAGGTCGGACGAATACGGCCAGTATATGGAGTTGTTCAACCACATGGTGGATTCCATCTTGGCCTGTAAAAAGCCGGTCATCTGCAGAGTCAACGGCATGAGAGTGGCCGGTGGCCAAGAGATCGGTATGGCCTGCGATTTAGCGATTGCTTCAGATCTGGCTATTTTCGGACAGGCAGGCCCGAGGCACGGCTCCGCGCCCGATGGCGGCTCTTCCGACTTTCTCCCCTGGTTCCTTGGCATGGAAGATGCCATGTGGAACTGCGTATCATGTGAGATGTGGTCTGCCTATAAAATGAAGATGAAGAACCTCATCAGCAAGTGTGTACCGGTCCTGAAGGTTGATGGCAAGTGGGTCAGAAACCCCATGATCATTACGGACAGGTACGTGAACGATGGGGAGATCGTCTATGGTGAGTATAAGAGAGGGGATGAGGCCAAGGAGGCCCGTGCTTTTGTCAAAGAACACCAGCCCAATGCAGATTTTGAACTCTTGGACAAAGAGGTCGACAAGATCGTATGGACCTTTGCCAACCTCTTTCCCGGGTGCCTGATTAAGTCCATTGACAGCATTCGAGCCAAAAAGAAGTTCTTCTGGGATTACTCCAAGAACTACAACCGTCACTGGCTGGCCGCCAATATGGGCGGTGAAGCCTTCTTAGGCTTCGGTGCCTTCAATACCAAACGGATCACGGGCCAGGATACCATTGACTTTATTAAATTCCGTCAGGATATCGCCGAGTGCAAAACCTGGGATATGGATATGTTCGCAAACGCGCTTGGGAAGCCCAAGGAATAACAGCTTTGTCCGAACATTATTAACCTAAGTGGCAGGCAGGACGGTGATACAGGCCTGCTTGCCATTTTTTTAGGAATGAAAGGAGCGATATTATGGGTTATAAGCATATTGAAACCGACTTTAAGGACGGATTAGGGACCATTACCCTTAACAGACCCCCGGTGAATATACTGAACATTGCAATGATGGGCGAAATCAACGAGGTGTTGGAGGAGTGGCAAGGAAAGAAAGATCTCAATTTAGTCCTTTTTAATGCCAAGGGGAAATGCTTTTCAGCCGGAGTGGATGTGGGAGAGCATATGGGCGACCTGGCCCCCAAGATGATTGGGACCTTCCACCGTATGTTTCGTCTTATGGAGACTATTGGAATCCCCACCTTAGCCTCGGTCTATGGCTCCTGCCTCGGCGGCGGATGCGAATTAGCCGTTTTCTGCGACCTCGTAATATCTTCTGAGGATGCCAAATACGGCCAACCCGAAATACAGGTAGGCGTGTTTCCACCCATTGCCGCACAGATCATGCCCCGCATCATTGGACGCAAGGCGGCCATGGATCTGATACTGTCGGGAAGGATTATATCGGCTGAAGAGGCCCGAGATATGGGATTGGTAAACAAGGTAGTGGCGAAGGAGGAACTGGAATCAGCAACAGATAAATTCGTGAAACCTTACCTTAAACTGAGTGCAGAGATCTTGAGAAAAACCAAAAAGGCCATCACGGCCGGATTGATGGACGATTTTGAACCATCGCTCAAGATCATTGAGGATATCTATTTAGATGAACTCATGAAGACTGCCGATGCCCAGGAAGGATTAAAGGCTTTCCTGGAAAAGCGGAAACCGGAATGGAAAAATAAATAAGCCCTTTGAACAGGACAACCGGCAGCCCCGGGCGACTACACGTCGTCAGGGGCTGCCGACATAATATCACCCTAATCAGTTAACATTCCCTTTGATATAGTCTATTATCTCTGTGGTAGTTGTTCCCGGGCCAAAGACCGCTGCAATGCCGGCCTCTTTCAAGGCAGGAATATCCTCGTCAGGAATAATGCCGCCGCCTAAGACTAATATGTCATCCACACCCTTTTCCCCTAATAATTCCATTACCTTTGGGAACAGGTAATCGTGGGCCCCGGACAGGATACTCATGGCAATGACATCCACGTCCTCCTGGATGGCAGATTCCACAATCTGTGACGGAGTCTGTCTCAAACCAGTGTAAACCACCTCCATACCGGCGTCCATCAGGGCAGAAGCCACCACCTTAACCCCCCTGTCATGCCCGTCCAGACCGGGCTTCGCTGCTAATACCCTTATCTTCTTCTCTTTTCCCATATCCGATCTCTCCTGCTTGGTCATTAGTCAATCAACAATCGACAATCAACAATCGACAATCTATCCGAGGGTGTTGACCTGCTGATATTCACCGAAGATCTCCCTTAATACATCACATATTTCCCCAAGGGTGGCATAGGCCTTGACGGCCTCCAACATTAGCGGGATCAGATTATGGTCTCCTTCGGCCCTCTGTTTCAGATCGGATAAGCACTTTCCCACCACGGCATCATCCCTTTCCGATCGAAGTTTCTTCAGCCTCTCGATCTGCGATGTGCGGACAGTCGGGTCTACCCTCAGGAGATTGGTCGGCTTCTCTTCCTCCACCTGGAAGCGATTTACCCCTACAACGATCCTCTCTTCCTGTTCGATTTCCCGCTGATATTTATAAGCGCTGTCCTGGATTTCCCGCTGGATAAACCCCTTTTCAATGGCCTCTGCAGCACCCCCTAATTCATCAATTTTTTTGATATAGGCAGCGGCTCGCTCATAGATCTCATTGGTGAGATTTTCTAAATAGTAGGACCCGGCCAGGGGATCCACTGTGTCGGTCACACCCGTCTCGTAGGCAATCAACTGCTGTGTCCTGAGTGCAATCTGAACGGCCTCCTCTGAAGGCAGGCAAAGGGCCTCATCCATGGAATTGGTATGCAGTGACTGGGTACCTCCCAAGACCGCGGCCATGGCCTGAAAGGCAACACGCACAATGTTGTTTTTGGGCTGTGGCGCTGTCAGGGTACACCCCGCTGTCTGGGTATGAAACCGGATCATCATAGACTTGGGATTTCTCGCCTTGAATCTTTCCTTCATTATTCCTGCCCACAACCGCCGCGCTGCCCTGTATTTGGCGATCTCTTCAAGGAAATCCGAGTGAGCATTAAAAAAGAAGGAGAGCCTGGGACCGAATATATCCACATTTAGACCGGCTTCAAGCGCCGCCTGGACGTATGCAATCCCGTTCGCCAATGTGAAGGCCACCTCCTGCACAGCAGTGGAACCCGCCTCCCTGATATGATATCCACTGATGCTGATTGAGTTCCACAGGGGGATATTTTCAGCGCAATAGGAGAATATGTCAGTGATAATCCGCATGGACGGTTTGGGCGGATATATATAGGTGCCCCGGGATGAGTATTCCTTAAGGATATCATTCTGTATGGTGCCCCTCAGTTTGTCGGCTGAAACGCCCTGTTTTTCTGCAACAGCTATGTACATAGCCAACAGGACGGCCGCAGGGGCATTAATAGTCATGGAGGTGCTGACCTTATCAAGGGGTATCTTATTAAAAAGGGTCTCCATATCCTCCAATGAGTCTATTGCCACGCCCACCTTCCCCACTTCTCCGATTGCCATCTCATTATCCGAATCATAGCCTATCTGGGTAGGAAGGTCGAAGGCCACGGACAATCCTGTCTGGCCCTGGTCCAGCAGGAACCGATACCGTCTGTTGGATTCCTCGGCAGTGGCAAATCCGGCATACTGCCGCATGGTCCAGTACCGGCCCCTGAACATGGTGGGCTGAACTCCCCTGGTAAATGGGTATTCACCGGGGAAACCAACCTCTGACAGGTAGCTGCTATCTGCACCATCAAGAGGAGTATAGAGTCTCTCAACCGGGATACCGGAAGTGTTGACAAACTCCGCTTTTCTCTCCGGTCGCTTGCTTAACTTCTTTTCCACCCCTTCAGACCACCTTTTCAGTGCAGCCTGTAAATCTTCGTGACCTGTGTGTTCTGTCATCTCAGCCCCCTGTTACATTCTATTCAGACTTCGTTAAGTGATTGAATAGTTGAATCCCGCCCAAGACATCGCCATATGGCAACAAAAAGATGCCATATCACGAGATCTATTTGACGTTTCTGAAAACCCTCTATATCTTATAAGCTTTAGGAAAATATTGCAACAGCTGTGAGTCTGTCAAACTTTTTCTAAGAATATCTCAGCAAAGACGTTTTCCGTAATTGGCTTGATTTTGGCCTTGACATCGAAATATAGCTATATTATAGCCATAATGCAGGTTTTTGAATCTATCATATTTCTACAATTACTTAAAATAATATATCAAATTCCTTAGAGGATCTCGACATGACGCCTAATGAAATATTGGACATGTTGCATGGTACCCTCCATACAACCGGGATATTCAACTTCCAGTGGAACGTCATTATTATGTGGGGTGTGGGCTGCATGTTCATATACTTGGCCATTGCAAAAAAATATGAGCCGCTTCTCCTTCTTCCGATCGGTTTCGGGATATTTATCGTTAATTTCCCCCTTGTTCCATTGATGGGCGACTCCCACGGCCATCCCCAACTCCTGCAGTTCTTTTACCGTTACGGGCTGCAATGGGAAGTCATTCCCTGCGTAATCTTTTTGGGCTTAGGCGCTATGACCGACTTCGGCCCGCTCATTGCCAACCCTAAAACACTCCTTATTGGCGCCGGCGCACAGTTAGGCGTTTTTATAACCTTTACTGGTACGGTGTTAGTGGGCTTCACCCTAAAGGAGGCAGCCTCTGTCAGCATCATTGGCGGAGCCGACGGACCTACTACCATCTATTTGACCCAGCATTTGGCTCCTCAACTCCTTGGCGCAAATGCATTAGCCGCATATTCCTACATGGCCATGGTTCCCCTTATCCAGCCCCCCATAATGAGATTAATGACCAATGCCAAGGAAAGAAAGATTCGGATGCGTCAATTGAGACCTGTCTCAAGACAGGAGAAAATCCTCTTTCCATTAGTGACCGCAGGGATAATCGCACTTTTAGTGCCTTCTGTCATTCCTTTGATGGGGATGTTCATGCTTGGAAACCTGATGAAAGAGAGCGGCGTGGTGGCCAGGTTGACCGATTCGGCCCAGGGATCGCTCATGAATATTGTTACCATATTCTTAGGGATTTCCGTTGGCGCAACCATGCAGGCAGATAAGTTTTTGAGCTGGAAGCCCCTTTTCATCTTTAGCTTAGGCCTGGTCGATTTTGCAGTCTGCACCATCGGTGGTATTGTGACAGTCAAAATCATGAACCTTTTTCTGAAAGAGAAGATTAACCCACTTATCGGTTCAGCAGGAGTCTCGGCAGTACCGATGGCGGCACGTGTCTCGCAGGTGGAGGGTCTCAAGTATGACAAGACCAATCATCTCCTCATGCATGCCGTGGGCCCCAATCTCGCGGGGGTTATCGGCTCTGCTGCAGCAGCAGGGATGTTTATAGCGATGTTTGATTAAGATAGATTTAGGGATTGAAGGAAAGGTATATAATAATGAAAAAAATAATGTTTTTACTCTTAGTCCCGTTCTTATTCCCCCTCACCTCAAATGCGAAGGATTTCCTTGGAGCGCCTGTCATTCTCCAGGGAACGACCATCCAAAAAACCGATTCGCGTTTGGAATTGAAGACCCCATTATCCCATGATGAGGTCGTTTCGTTCTACAGGCAGGCATTGAAGGACTCTGAAAATATCAAATTCAGGGAGTGGAAAGATGCCACCTATATTGAAGATGATGGAAAAATGCCCTGGCATTCCATAACCATCTCAAAAGGGGGAAAAGAGAGTACCGTTATCGTAATCGTCAAAGACAACTGGACATGGATTATCGGGACCCTTGTTCTCAGGTATATAGGTGTCTTTATGGTCTTGATGATATTGTTTATTGGAATGTCTGTTTCAGGGAAAATTATTTCCAAATCAGTTCAGAGAATGGAAGCGAAAAAGGCCACTAATTAGGAATTCCTGGATCCAAGCATTAAAAAACCTCTTCTCAGTTTCGAGAAAGAGGCTTTTTTGTTGCATTCGGATCTTCAGCTACCGAAGCTTCCCGGTATAAAAACAGTCAACCGAAAACCGCTGACTTAGGCATGATTCACATGGTTATTACTCAAGCACTATTAAGACACCTTCCGCTTCGACAGTGTCACCATTATT
>JAOZQV010000238.1 GCA_029932035.1 Deltaproteobacteria bacterium
AGTTTTTAAACAAATTGAAAAATAAAAAGCAGAATAAAGACCAACAGAAGCAAGCCGCTCATGCAATATCAATTTTCTTACGAAATCAGAAAACCTAATTTTAACAAAAAAGGCAATAATAAAGCAAGAACAATAAATAAACGTTTGCCGCCGCGAAATACAATTGAAAAATTATTGACCAACACTAATTGGACATGGGTTTATAATGACTTAGACGCTGAGATCAAGATCAGACACTATTTCCCAAAAACATTAAAAGCTATAATATGCCACAGTGTGGCACTGTAACCGAAAATAACTTGTCAATTATATCAAGAGGTTATGATTTAGTTATTTGAAAGAATAACGCTGGTGCTTTTGTTGCTTTCTTAGACCCTGGTGAAACAACAGCAATAACGGTTTCACTGGGCAGGCAGGATTTACCCCGCCATGCGCGGGACAGTCATGGATGATCAGGAAGTTCTTTCAGCGGAGCGGATGTCCGCCTCGGTCCAAAGAAGGTTAATTGGGAGCGGATCTTAACACAAATTGAAGTTCATAGCCTAATACCCTTGCATATTCATTTAGAGTATGTAGCGAAATGTGATCATCTCTTGCATTTTCAATCTTAGAAATACTTTGCTGGCTAAGAGACCATTTCTTGGCGACTTCAGCCTGGGTCAATTTCAGGTTTTCCCTGGCTTCGCGTAACCTTGCAGCTATCAGCAGTTCACCTTTTCGCTTTTCTACAGCTGCTGCAAATCCTGGTTTCTCATTTTCCTTTTTTTCTATTAAGCGGTCAAGATCATCCATTCTGGCCTCCTTTTACACGCTCAAAATAATCTTTTCTCAATGCCTTGGCCTTCTTTAATCTCCGGGCTGGCACAGATTTCGTTTTTTTTAGAATCCTGCCAGAAGAAGAATTGTGTGCTTTCCTGCAAAAGTATACAAAACTCTAAATTGTTTCTTAAACCGTCTGGCTCTCAACTCATAGATTCCATCCTCCAGATAATCAGCCAGTGGTCGCCGAGCCGTATTCCCCAATTCTCTCAAAGCCGCTATTGAGGCAACAACTTCTTTAGCATCCTCAACAGGGAGATCCTCAACAAATTCTTCAACAGGGCATTTCCCAGACGTACTGTGATAGAATATCATGTGCCAGTTCATGAAAAACAAATACCACTATATTGTTGTGATGTCAACACGAAAGTCAAGGGGGGGGTGGGGTGGATCGAAACTAAAGCCCTATCTTTGCCGTCAATTTTTTTGTTTTTACCACATTCATATTCAGGCCCAGTTCTTTTCTGCCGAACCCCATGGCCAGACCTAAGATCTGTGTCAGGTAAAGGGCCGGCAGTTTAAAGCTGGTGTCATACTCCGATTCGATGCTTTTCTGATTTCCGTCGTACATGACCGAGCAAAAGGGACACACGAGGCAGAGGGCGTCTGCGCCTGCATCTCTCAGGGATTCCAGCTTTTCTTTTGTTACAGACAGGGCCACGTTTTCATCCACAGGAAGTACAGGGCCCCCACAACACTTCTTTTTAAGGGGATAATCAACGATCTCAGCCCCGGTCAGCGCCACTAAGGCATCAAGAGAATTAGGATCTTCAACATCGTCAAAATGATCATGGACCTCTGAAGGTTTGAGGTAATGGCATCCGTAATGGCTGGCAATTTTCAGGTCACTCAGATCTTTTTGAAGATGGACCTTGATTTTCTCATCCCCAACCTCTTCAAACAAGACCCTGGCAAAATGTCTCACCCGTGGACTGCTCTTGTATTCAAGTCCCACTGCGGAGAGGCGTTCATTGATCTGCTCTCTTCTCCTTTCATCGAGAGAGAGATGGTGTGCGACCTCTGCCAATGCGGATGTGCATGAGCTGCACAGGGCGCATATATCCAGACCCCTCTCCTGGGCCAGACAGAGGTTGTAGGCGGCGAGAAGCTCTGAAGAATCAATGTCACCTGCCTTTATGGGGAATCCGCAGCACATAAACCTTTCTATGTCTACCAATTCGATCCCTAATTTCTCTGCCACTTTCCTGGCGGAAAGTTCATAGTTTCTGGCCCTTGCGGGGATGGTACAACCCAAAAAGAGTGCGTATTTCATAGAAACAATTCCTTTATTGCGTCGCATGAGGTGGGGAGGGGAGGCAGCCCAGCCTTATTCCTCTTTTTATTGTCAAAGTCATCGATGGGGTAGATACGCCCCTCGCCTTTGACGAGCTTCAACTGCGCCCTTATTCCAGGAGGTGCGTGCCCCTCCTTGATTGCCATATTCTTTAAATGGGTCATAAAGTCGGTTATGCTCACACCTTGAGGGCATCTCTCCTGACAGGCATAACAGGTGGTGCAGAGCCAGATAAAAGCACTCTTGAGAATTTCTTCTTTAAGTCCGTAAAGGGCCATTCGGATGATCTTAGCCGGGTTGAATTCCCTGTTTATGGCCGATATGGGGCAGCTTGCAACGCAGGTGCGACACGTAAAGCATGCCCGTATCTGTCCCCCAGATTGCCCGGCCAGTTCCTTTACAAAATCAGGGTCACCCTGATCTAAATCTATAGTTCCCATTATGAAATCCCTCAATTCCTAATCCGGATAAACCGGAAATGTGCCTAAAATGCCTAAAGTGAGCTAAAGTGCCTAAAGTTGATGTTGATGTTTCATTCGATGTTCAATGTTCGACGTTCATCTTTTTCCACCACTCGCTTTCTTGGCATTGCAAAAAATTTCTACTGTTTCTTCCAAAAATCTAATTGGTAACTGTCTAACTTTCTCAATTCCCCCCTATATCGCGTTGATCATGGCCATGATCTGGTCTTCCCCGAATCCCTTTAGATTAAGCGCGCCCGATCTGCAGGAGGCCACGCAGAGTCCACAGCCCTTGCATAATGCCGGATTTATCTCCATTTTGCCTGCAAAGGGTCCTTCTACTATAGCCGATGGGGCTTTGTAGGGGCAGATCGCAACACAGACACCGCACTCACTGCAAAATAAGGGATTCGCCTGAGCAACAGTGCCGCTCATATTTACTGATTTTTTGGACAGCAGGGTAACGGCCCGGGAGGAAGCGGCTAAGGCCTGTGCCACTGATTCATCTATCGGTTTGGGGTAGTGACTCATGCCGCAAAGGAATACACCGTCCGTGGCAAACTCCGAAGGCCCGAGCTTTGCGTGGGCCTCCACAAAAAACCCGTCTTCATTCATTGGGACCTTGAACAGTTGAGCAAGCCTTTCATCCTTATAGGGCACAATTGCAGAGGCTAATGCCACAAGATCGGCCCTAAATACGATCTTTTCACCTAAGATGCCATCCATCATCTCGATTTTCAGTCTGTCTTCCTCTGACGAAACGAGGGGTTTTTGATCCACTGAGAATGGAATAAATATGATCCCTGCAAGGCGGGCCTCTCGGTAGAGTTTTTCCCGTTCTCCGTATGTGCGTATATCCCGGTAAAGTATGTAGACCTTCATGTCAGGATTCAGCTTTTTTAGATGAAGAGCGCTCTCAATGGAATGAGTGCAGCATACCTTGGAGCAGTAGGGCCTTGCCGGTTCCCTGGAACCGACGCATTGGATAAAGACGGCGGTCTTGATCTCTTTGAGGGCCGGATCATTCCCGATAAAGCTCTGATCCAGTTCAAGATGCGTTACCACCCTCGGATCCTCTCCGTAGAGGTATTCCTCCGGTTTCGACTCCTTGGCTCCGGTAGCAATTACCGCGACCCCATGTTCAATCTTTTCTTCCTTTCCCTTAGAGTGAAAGGTTGTTTTGAAGTTCCCCACAAACCCTTCAACGCTGCTCAACTCCGTGTCAAGATGAATGGTGATTTGAGTGTTTGACTCGACCGATTTTACCAAATCCGCTAATTGCTCCTGGACATTCTCCCCCTTCCAGGTCTTGAAGAGAGACAGGGCCTGGCCTCCCAAAAATGAAGACCTCTCCACAAGACAAACCTCGTAACCCTGCTCGGCAAGGCTTTTTGCAGCGGTTATCCCTGAGATGCCCCCTCCTACTACGAGGGCCTTCTGGTCAATATCCAGTTCAGTCTCTACAAGAGGCTCCATTAAGGCAACCTTGGCCACGGCCATTCGGACCAGGTCCTTGGCCTTTTCCGTGGCGAGAGCAGGATTATCCTTATGGACCCAGGAGTCCTGATTCCGGATATTGGTCATCTCGAAAAGGTACTTGTTCAATCCCGCATTGACTAAGGTCTCCTGGAACAGGGGTTCATGGGTTTTAGGCGTACAGGCAGCAACCACAATACGGTTCAGGCCCTGTTCTTTAATCACCTCGGTGAGGATCTCCTGGGTATCCTGGGAGCAGGAATAAAGATTGTCCCCAACATACTCCACATAGGGTAGGGAATCTGCGTAGTCCCTGACAGAGGGGACATCAACCACGCCGCTGATATTGATGCCGCAATGACAGACAAACACACCGATACGGGGCCTTTCACCCGTTATGACCCTCTCCTTCGGGATGTCCTGAATTTTGGTCTCGGTATTCCTTGCGCCGCTCAAGAGGGACCCCGCCTCTGCTGCTGCCGAACTCGCTTCAATGACAGACTGGGGGATATCTTTTGGGCCTCCAAAGGCGCCGCACACATATATGCCCTCTCTCGACGTGCCAACCGGATGGAAGGACGAGCTGTCACAAAATCGCCCCTCAGTGAGGTCAATATTGAGCCTCTCCGCGAGCTCAACGGTCTCAGGTGGGGTTTCCAAACCCACTGAAAGGACTACCATATCAAAGGATTCCTGAACGATTTCGTCCCGTTCATTGACGTAGGGGATTGTAAGATCGTCCCTTCCCTCCACAGACTCGATGGCAGGCACCCTGGACCGTATGAAGCGAACTCCATGTTTTCCCCGTGCATCGTCATAGTATCGCTCAAAATCCTTGCCATGGGTCCTCATGTCCATATAAAAGATGGCGCAATCCAGATCGCTTCCAGCGTGTTCTTTTGCTATCACGGCCTCCTTGATCGCGTACATACAGCATACCGAGGAACAGTAGCCGTGGTCGCACCGGTTTTCGTCCCTTGAGCCAACGCACTGGATCCATGCGATTTTCTTCGGCTCTTTCCCGTCAGACGGCCGCATGATATGCCCCAAGGTAGGGCCTGAAGCAGAGAGAATCCTTTCAAATTCCATGGAGGTTATAATATCGGGGTGCTTTGCGTAACCATAGCCCGTTAACCCGGATGGATCAAAGGCCTCAAAACCGGGGGCCAAAATAACAGACCCTACTTCTATCTCAAGGGTTTCCGGTTGCTGGGCATGGGTCTTTAGGGTAACAGCATCAGCGCCGCAGGCCTCCACACACTGAAAGCATTCACAGCAGTACCCGCAGTTCAGGCACCGGCCCGCTTCATCCTTGCCTGCTGTCTCCTCATAGCCTAATTCAACCTCCTCAAAATTGCCGGCTCTTTCCACGAGGGAAAGCTCCGGCATTTTGGGCCTGGATTTCCTGGTTTCATTCGCCGGAATCGGGCGGTAGATCGGATTTTCATTGGTAATTGGTGTTCGTCCTTCAGCTATATCACGGCCGTCCAAATACCTTATAATGGATTCGGCTGCCTCTTGACCTGCTGCAATGGCGTTTATGGCCGCCCAGGGGCCGGTCTGGAGATCACCACCGGCAAATATTCCCTGGCGGCCGGTCTCATAAGTCACAGGATTTACTTCAGTGGTGCCCCGTTTAGAGAAGTTCAGATCAGCCACATCTTCTAAGGCCGAAAGGTCGGGCCTCTGTCCAATGGCCGGGATCAACTGGTCGATCTCAATATCATACTCGCTCCCGTGGATCCGGACAGGTCGTCTCCTGCCCGAGGAATCGGGTTCCCCCAGTTCCATGCGTATGCAACGAACCCCTGTTATCCGGCCGTCCCTGATCAGGGCCTCCTGGGGCGCAGAGAGATATGTGATCTTTACACCTTCCGCCTCTGCGGCCTGGATCTCATCTTCCCAGGCAGGCATTTCAGCACGGGTACGGCGGTACAGGATCATTACCTCTTCAGCACCGAGTCTGACAGCGGAACGGGATACGTCAATGGCAACATTCCCGCCGCCAA
>JAOZQV010000239.1 GCA_029932035.1 Deltaproteobacteria bacterium
TTTTTTCCTTTTTGGCCAGTTTCTTTTCCTTAGCTGTTTTCTGGGGTTTTTTCTTCGCGGCTTTTTTTGTGTCTTTTGATTTGGACATGTGGTTTCCCTCCCTTGTGAAAGCTCAATATCTTATAATTAATATCATTTATCACCACCAAATACAAATTTTTTGACATAGACTGGTCGGAAAACGTATGGTATACTTTAAACAGGGCCATGGTGCTGTTGTTGCGCCCGGAATAGGGAGGTATCAAACCGGTGTTTTGTAATCGAATTATCAGGAACAATCCCCGTGGCAATAGACCCATTTGGCTTGGAATCGCCTTCATTCTACTTGCCACCATGTTTGCCGGTTGCGCGGCAACACCCATGATTGGGGGCCCTCTGGAGCAGAGAAAACTCAAGGCCGGGACCTACGAAGGGGTCTACAGGGGAGGGCCTAACAAGGTCGTGGTGATGGTAACCATCGAAGATAACAGGATCGTCCATATTGAAATGGTCGAACACTGGGAGCTAATGGGGAAGAAGGCCGAATCTCTCACCATGAAAAGGATCATGGAACAGCAATCAACACGGGTCGATGCGGTAAGCGGGGCCACAAACAGCAGCCTGGTTATCATGAATGCGGTACAGCGGGCCGTTGAAAAGGCATATTCGGACTAAGAGGCTGTCCGAGAATGGCTATTTTCCGTCCCGCCTGGCGGGACACAAATATTCAATATTCAATAGTCAATTCCGGTTTTGCCGGGCCTGACCCCGTCTCGGGTTGAGACTTTTTATTCATAGCGTAAGTCCGCGAAGTCATTTTCTCTGAGCCGGTAATAGCCCTTTTCGGTCATGCGGATGAATGGGATAGCCGCAGTGGAGAGGACATTAAGCGTGAGGTGGGTAAACGTGAGCGTTGAGCCAAGGGAGGCTACCGCTTTCTGAAAGGCCTCGAGTCTGCGGGCAATCTCCGGCATTTTGAGTTGGGACATGAAACCCCCTATATTTAAGGGGATTTCAGCTAAGAAAACACCGCCCACAGAGACCACTGCGCCTCCCTGGATCTCAATAATACGGTTTATGGCCGCTGCAAGGTCGTGGTCATTGGCGCCGATGGCCACGATGGCTCCGGCATCCCAGCAAAGAGTGGTTGCCACGGCGCCCTTTTTTTGTCCCCAGCCCCTGATGAAGCCTGTAAATTTTTCTCCCCGACCGCTCGTCCGTTCAATAAAGACGATCTTTAATAGATCCCTTTCCGGGTCGGCCTCAAGTTGGCCATTGACCACCTTGGGGGTTGCTTTCCCCTCCCGGGTGACCAGACCCCCCAATTGAATATCTATGGTACGAATATCACCCTGACCGTTCGCAGGGACGGCGAGATCGGATGAAGAGACGGGATCCACTCTGACCGTTTTCAGCAGGTCGCCCGGATAAGGTGTTGCCGGTATTTCAACTACGGTTTTACCCTTTTCGGCCACAATTCTCCCATCTGAGATAACCAGTTCAGGTTTCATTACCCCATCTTCGGGAAGAAGGAGGATATCGGCATACCGTCCCGGTGCAATCCCACCCATGAGGTGGCCAAGCCCGAAATGTTCGGCAGGATTGAGGGTGACCATCTGTACCGCCTCAATCGGTTTAAACCCGAGGTCAACGGCCTTTTGGATAACGTCAATCATATACCCTTGCCTTACAAGGTCGATGGGGTTGGTCCCATCGGTTACTAAGATGACCCTTCGCAGGTCGATTTGGTTTTTAAGGGGGAGGATAATCTCCAGATCGCGGCGGATGTCCCCTTCGCGTATCATGGCGTAGAGCCCCAATTCCAAACGGGAGAGGACATCATCTGTGGAGATGGCCTCGTGACAGGACAGGGCGCCTGCTCCGGCGTAGGCCGCCAGTTTCGTGTCAAAGGCGCCTGCCGCATGCCCCTCTACCGATTTCCCCGCCTTGATTGTTTCTTGAATCAATTCCAGTACACGATTGTCACTGGCCATTATCGTGCCCTGCCAGAAAGACTCGCCGAGACCCATAACACGGGGATCTTTTAAGAGAACCTTTATTTCATCTCTATTAATTAAGAGGGGTTCAGATGCCGGGCTCAGAGAGACCATCGGTGGAATAAGGGCATAGAGCTTGACTGGCTGGTTTTCAATCTGATCGAGGAATGCCCTGAATCCTTTAGATCCCAAGGTAAAGGCATAGGCTTCTGCTTCGGTAAAGTGGGTGGTAATGCCGCACGGAATGGCATAAGCTAAGAAATCAGCTATGTCCCAATAGGTGGTGAGGTGTGTGTGGGCGTCTATGTAGCCCGGACAGATGAGCCTGCCGTCGGCTTCGATAACCTCAGTCTTTTCACCGATGGTGTGTCCGGCATCAGGACCCACATAGGCGATCCACCTATCCCTGATGGCCACCGAGCGGCCGGGCAATATGCGGCCGGTATACACGTCCATCAAAACGCCGTCTTTTATGACTGTGTCAGCAGGCTCTCGGCCCAAAGCGGTATCTGCGAGTCTGCGATTATCTCTTATCTCTTTCATAGAGGATTCCTTTCAAGGAGGTCCTGGACACTCCCCGTCCCGTTACTCAAGCGGGAATGCGAGGCGTATCCGTGGTACCTAAGTGATACCGTCAAAAGGCTTCTTCAGGAATGTCAATAGCTGAAGTGTCTTCCTGCTGCAAGGAGGTATGGCGCGCGAAGACATTGGGAAGGATATTACGGCAGAAGTATTTTACTGTCTCGATTTTACCCCTGTAGAAGATCCCGTCCGCCGAATTTGCTTCAATGCCCGAAAGTTTCTCCCTGGCGATAAGGCCCTGCTCCAACATGATATGCGCCATGGCGGTTTCAGCAAAGCATTCCAAGAAACGGGTCGAACTCAGGGGGATGAGTGATAGCTTTCCTTCCTGGAAGTACTGCATATACTTCATGGCAAAATCGCCCGTGGCCTGGGCAGCCTTGAAAAGGAGTTTGGAATCAGCGCCGAAATCCTTATCTTCTCTAAGATCTCCGGTAAATGTCATGATCTCCTGGACCCAGTCACGGAAGACCGACCCGCCTTTCGCACCGATTTTTCTCCCCACGAGGTCAAGGGACTGGATATAGGAGGTACCTTCCCATATGGAGACGATCTTGATATCACGGGCGTACTGTTCCACCGGGAACTCGCTGCAAAATCCCACCCCGGCAAGAATCTGGATAGCGTCACGGATCAGGAGATAACCGAAATCAGACGGGTAGGCCTTGATGAGAGGGGTCAGGAGTTCGATCCGCTGCTCTGCCAGTTCACGGCTGGCCTCATCGGGATCATGCTGCGCCGCGTCTATGAAATACATGAGCTTTCCGATCATAGCCCGCATCGCCTCTGTACCGGCCTTGAGGTTCATGAGCATGCGTCTTATATCCTCGTGCTGGATGATGGGGACGGGGCCTGCATCGCGGTTTGTAAACAGAGGTCCCTGAATACGCTCTTTGGCGTACTGTCTGGCAGTATCATAAGCGCTTGCGGTCATTCCCAAGGCCTGGATACCACAACCGATTCGTGCCTCATTCATCATCTGGAACATTTTAGCCATGCCCGAGTTTGGCTCGCCAAGGAGAATACCCCGGCAATTTCCATTTTCACCAAAATTAAGAGTGCATGTGGGTGACCCCTTGATCCCCATCTTGTGCTCGATACCACCGCAATAAACATCGTTGGATTCGCCTAAGGACCCATCCGGATTCACCCAGACCTTGGGGACGATAAAGAGACTGATCCCTTTGGTACCTTCGGTGGCTCCCTCGATGCGGGCTAAGACAAGATGGATGATATTCTCGGTGATATCCTGCTCGCCGCAGGTGATGAACCGTTTGGTACCCTCGATCTTGTATATACGTGGGTCATCGGAACCAGAATCAGGGATCGCCTTTGTCCGGACCGAGCCCACATCCGATCCTGCGTCCGGCTCGGTGAGGCACATGGTCCCGCCCCACACGCCCGTGTACATGTTTTCTACAAAAAGGGCCTTATCCTCGTCCGTGCCAAAGTTTTCAATGAGATGACCGTTACCCACAGCCAGCCCCGGATAGGCCATGAAGGCCATGTTGGCGCCCGTAAAGAGTTCGCCCAGCAGGCCACTCAAGGATGCAGGGAGCCCCTGCCCCCCGAATTCAGGATTGCTCGAGTTACTTATCCAGCCGTTCTCAGCCATGACCTTCCAGCAGTTATGAAAAGAGGCCGGCACATTGACCACCCCATCTTTATAGGTGCATCCTTCCTGGTCTCCGTCCTGCATGGTAGGGCCTAAGACCTCGCGGCAGACCTTAAGTGCCTCGTCAATGATCATATTGAAGTCTTCACGGGAAAAGTCCCTGTAGGCCTCATAACTCAGAATCTTATCAATTTCTAAGTACTCAAAGAGTACGAATTTAAGATCCCTCTCATCTCTGTTAAAATAGTTGATTCCCATATGTATCTTCCTCCATTCAGAGTTTCATTCTCACCTAACCCGGATAAACCGGAACCAAAAAGGTCTCTCGCAAAGGCACAAAGCCGCAGAGAAAAAAATGAAAAATAACCTCTGAACCTGTGAACGGTTACCTTGTTTTTATAATGTTTTTCAATCGCCAATCATCAATCCCAAGGCTACCAGTTGTAGTCTTCTCTTTCGATAATGGTGGCCACGCCCTGTCCGCCGCCGACACAGGCATTGGCGCACCCGTAACGTCCTTTCTTGACGTCTAAGATGCGGGCTAAGGTGCCCGTCAGGCGAGCGCCGGTAGCGCCCAGCGCATGACCGATGGCTGTGCCCCCACCCATGACATTGACTGTCTCAGGGTCAAGACCAAGCTCTTTGATACAGTTCAGCGCCACAATAGCGAAGGCCTCGTTGATTTCCCAGAAGTCTATGTCGGATGCCTTAAGCCCGGCCTTTTCTAAGGCCATCTTGCTTGCCGGAACCGGGCCTGCCCCCATGATGGTGGGATCCACACCGGCAAAGCCGATAGAGCGGATGGTGGCCAACGGCTTAATCCCCTTCTTTTCCGCGGTCTCTTTTGACATGAGTACCATGGAGGTGGCCGCCGCATTGAGGGGAGATGAGTTGCCTGCGGTGATTACGCCATCTTTTTTGAACGCCGGTCTGAGGTCTGCCATCCCCTCTAAGGTGGCATCTTGCCGCACGGCCTGATCCGTTTTCACGGTCATGACAGTTCCATCGTCCTGCGGCGCTTCTACGGGTAGGATTTCGCCGTCAAAGAACCCTTCTGCCTGGGCCTTGGCGGCCAACTGGTGAGAGCGGACGCCCCACTTATCCATGTCCTCTTTGGTAAAGTCTGTCTGTGCGAAGAGCTTTTCCGCAGTCAGACCCATATTCATGGCCTTCATGATGTCCCAGTGAAAGTAATCGGGGTTTGTAAAAAGGCTTAGATTCGGGGCAATAAGCCCCCGGTCAACCGTGTAGCCACCCATCGGTATTCGGGTCATATGCTCGTAGCCGCCCACCAGGACGATATCGGCAAAATCCTGGGCGATTTCCATAAACCCGATCTGTATGCAGGCCATGGCCGAACCACACTGCTGGTCCACGAATTTGGCCGGGATGGTCTCGGGGAAATTGGCGAGGAATATGGGGAATCGTCCGCCATATGCCCACTGCTCACCCACCGCAGTTGCGCATCCAACGATAAAATCGTCGATTTCCTTGGCCCCAATCCCTGTCTTAGTGATAAGCTCAGGGAGAAGCTTGGCCAAAAGCTCATCACCTCTAATTTTACAGAACCAGTCTCTGGCCGGATCGTTTGGCCGGGATCTTGACTGGGCCGTTCTCAAATAACCTGCTATTACGACTTCTTTCATTTTCAACCCTCCCTTTACGATTTTGGGTTGCGGATTTTGGATTGCATCATCTCAAAGTCTGCGCACCCTAAGTTTTTCAGATTTTCGTCCTGTTAATCCTGTTAATCCTGTCAAAAAATAAGGCACTAATCCTGATAAAAGGTTTTTCCGGATCCGGCCATTTCGCT
>JAOZQV010000240.1 GCA_029932035.1 Deltaproteobacteria bacterium
TGCAACTGTTTGAGTTCAAGACGTACATTGGCTCTCAGCCGGGCGTCTAAGTTACTCAAAGGCTCATCCAAAAGAAAAAGCTTAGGCCTGCGCACTAACGCGCGGCCCATGGCCACCCTCTGGCGCTGTCCACCCGATAGTTCCCGTGGTTTTCGGTTAAGAAGGCCATCAATTCCAAGGAGACCGGCAGTTTCGAGGACCATTTTCCGGATGGTTACCTTTGGAACTCCCCGCATACGAAGTCCGAAACCCAAATTCTTTGCCACGGTCATGTGAGGATAGAGGGCATAGCTCTGAAAGACCATGGCCACGTCCCTGTCACGGGGGGCAAGACGGTCAACGGAATGACCATCAAGCCCGACAGCGCCCCTATCCTGCGGTACAAGGCCTGCAATAACATTGAGCAAGGTGCTTTTACCGCAGCCTGACGGACCCAATAACACGCAGAACTCGCCATCTTCCACGTGTAGATCTACCCCGGAAAGGGCTACTGTTTTCCCGAATTGCTTACCAATTCCCTTTAGCGTCAGAGAAGCCATTTTCAGCCTTTCATTGCCCCGGAGGTCATCCCGCGCGCCAGGTAGCGTTCAAAGAAAAGAAAGAGAAGCAAGATCGGTAGAGTAACCAATACCGACGCGGCCATCACCAATTGCTTGGAGAGATGAACACTACCGGCCAACTGGACCACACCCCTGGAGAGGGTGAATTTATCGGGGGTGTCCAAGAACATGAAGGCGAACAGGAACTCATTCCAGGCGATCATGAAGGTGTAAAGGGCCACGCTTGCCAGGGCGGGTGCAGAGAGGGGGATGATGATCCGCCAGATAACGCCGAAACGGGTGCACCCATCTACCAGCCCTGCATGTTCCATCTCGAGCGGGAGGGTCTTGAAGTAACTCTTAAGCATATAGAGAGCGACAGGAAGGGTCTGGGCCAGATATACTAAGATCAGCACATTGATGGAATCTCTCAGCCCCATGTGTGAAAAGATCACATAAAGAGGGATTACCAGGACAATGGCCGGGAACATATAGATAATCAGGATGCTGTAGGACATAAACGACTGTCCCCTAAAACGGAGTCGTGTCACGGCGTATCCCCCCACCGTTGCTAAGGCTACGGATAGGGCTACCGTAATGATGGAGACATAGAGGCTGTTTAGAATATACCTGATAAAGCCATGATCAAAAAGGACTTCATAATAGGCTCCAAAATCGATTTTCCCTAAATCCAATCCCAAGTTGGCGGGATTCATAAGGATCTCTTCTAAAGGCCGTAAAGATGAGACTATCATCCAGTAAAAGGGAAAGACTACCATGAGGACAAAAAAGATGATCCCCGCGATCCTGAGGAACCTGATAATTGAATATTGAATATTGAATATTGAATATTTATTGTATCGCTTCGCGATGTCGTTTTTATACTTTTGAATATTTATTGTATTGCTTCGCGATGTCATTCTTATATCCTGCTTTTTGCTGTTTTCCGACTTGCAAAGAAGATGGCGGTTAATTCTTCAGTGTTCATTCTTTTCCTCCAATATTCAATATTCAATATTCAATTTTCACTTCTAAGTCCCCAGCGGAAATAGATGAAAATAAAGAGAGCAAGAACCCCGAACAGGACCATTGCAGTTGCTGAACTCGCTCCTATATTGAATTCACCAAAGGCGTAATCATATACATTCAGGGGGAGAACCTTTGTCCCCGCCTGTCCCCTTGTGAGCAAGAAGATATCGTCGAATTTGTTGAACGTCCAGATGAATCTGAAGAGGAAGAGCGTGGAGAGGACGGTTGTGAGTTGCGGCAGGGTAATGTGGAAGAAACGCTGAAAGGGTGTGGCCCCGTCCACTGATGCCGCATGGTAGAATTCATCCGGTATAGCCTGAAGACGCGCAAGGATAAAGAGGAATGCAAAGGGGAAATAACGCCATCCCTCGAAGAGGATCACCGAGGTGAGAGCCAGGGGGATACGAAAGCCGACGCCCATGATATCAAGTTCAAGCCAGCGCTGGGAGAGGAAGGGGATCGGCTGGGTCAGGAGGCCATGGTCCATTGTGAACCGGTTGAAGACGCCCAACTGGGGATCTAAGATAAAGCTCCAGGTAAAGGTGACTGCCACTACAGGGGCGATATAGGGGGCGATGAAAAGCCCCCTCAAGAGGGCACGCCCGCGGAATTCCCCATGGACCAGCAGGGCCGCCATCAAACCTAAGAGAATAGAGAGAAGGCTTCCCCCAATGGTATAGACCAGGGTGGTCAAAAGAACTGTGTCAAAGTCAGGGGCGGAAAAGACCTTCCAGAAATTGTCAAAGCTAAGGTTGAATTGAAACAGGGCGTCTCCCCTGAGGTCAGCCAAGGAAACCGGCTTTAAGGAGATCCAGATGTTCCAGATCACAGGGAAGACGACAAAGGCGAGGACGACCGCGAAGGTGGGGACCAGCATCCAGAAGGCAAGACGGGACTCCCTATGGTGTATGCTCTCAATCATCAATCCAAAGCCTTTACTCTCTCATTCATCAGCCGGGCGGCCTCCTCTACGTTCAGTTCTCCGTCAAGAAAGCGTTTCAGGATCTCGGGGATGATCTTTGTGCCATATATCTTAGATATGAGGGAGCCTTTTGCCTCGCCAACCCCGCCAAGGCCCCACCGGTCAAGTCCATCCACGCTCACGGTCATGTTCTTAGCCACGGCCATTCCATAAAAGCGGGAGATCTTAGCCCGGGTGGTTACTCCGAAATCGAGGTCCATCCAGCCGTTAATAAAGCACTCCGGCGCAACCTTGGTCCCCTTACGAACGGGCAATTTACCCTCTGCCGCCATACCCAACCACCTCAGGTATCCTTCGCCTAAAAGAAACTCCACCCACTGTTTGGCAGGGGCCTTAGCCGCATCCAGCGTTATCCCTATGCAGTTTATCTGCCCGTATTGGGCCGATCCGTTTGGCCCGTGTATGACAGTAACAAAACCGGTATTTTTGGCCAGAAACCCCGGTTCCTTATTTATAATATCGGGCAAAACAGGCTGGTCTTTTCGAAGCCCTGAAAGCTCATCCAGGATAAATGGCGACCAGATGATCATGGCCGCTCGTCCGGAAAGATAGTCCATCCGCGTGTGCAGCCAGCTTATGTTTCCGGGTGGGGTAAAACGGGAAAGGGCCTTGTAAAATCGGAGTGTTGCCACCATTTCGGGGGTATTCAGGTTGATCTCCTGGTTAGGGTCTCCGGTTCGACCTGCCAATCCAACCCCGTTGGAGAGGGCAAGGTGCTCAAATACTTGTTGGGTATAGGTTTGACCCGGATCTGTTGCAACCTCGAAACCCCATATTTTAGGTGGATTATTCAGGGCCCTGGCTGCCTTCAGGATTTGATCCCAGGTGTCCGGTATCGGAAGATTCTTTTCCCTGAAGAGATCTTTGCGAAAGAGAAGGAGCTGGCCCCATGCATCTAAGGGCACAGCGGCATAGCCATCCTTGACCCGTACGAGGTCTAAAGGTCCCGGGCTGAAGGTATCCTTATCGAGGGAGACCATTACCTCGGTGGAGGACTGCGCATCGAGTATCCCGGCCCGTTCCCAGCCGATGGTGAAATCAATGGGATGGTACAGAACATCGGGGAGAGACCTGGCAGCGTAGGCTGCTGTGACCTTTGCGGCCAAAAAATTCTCCCCTACAGGGATTATCCGGACGGCAATTCCAGTTTTTTTAGTGAATCCACGAGCAATATTCTGCTGGATGCGAAGACGGTCCTTTTCTACTTCCGTGGTCCAGAAGGTTATCTCGTCCTTAGCGCCGGCCAGGCCACAATTTATTATTATAAGGGTGAGAATGGTCAACAGGGACAAGGTTATCGTTTTCATTATGTTCTTATCCCTCCTGATTCAGATGCTGCGTCATGACGATTCAAACGCCCGCGAGATCAATCCAGACAGCTATCCAGTTCTTTTGCCAGGA
This sequence comes from Deltaproteobacteria bacterium, assembly GCA_029932035.1. Taxonomy (GTDB): domain Bacteria; phylum Desulfobacterota; class DSM-4660; order Desulfatiglandales; family Desulfatiglandaceae; genus Desulfacyla. Next base: position 3,952 of record JAOZQV010000240.1, read on the forward strand.
TGCCCACATTCGGCTCTTTCAGGATGGTAAGGTGATTCCCTGGAACCAGAAACGATTTGGCATCTTTGCTGGTTCTGACCCAGGCATTATGCGGATCAGGTATGAATCCCTCTTCCAGGTCTGTTCCGTTGAAGAGCCGGATCGGGCAGCCGGGGGGCGTTTGCATTCGATATTGTTTTTCTGCCTGGGTGTTGAGCCTGTATACGTGGTCCCGGTTGGCTAAGGGGCCGTGCGAGAGATGGAGTGAGAACAGGCTGTCAATTTCTCCCTTTTTGACCTTGAGACGATATTTGAGATTGTTGCGGGCATACAGGAGCCATTGACGGGGGCCCATCTTCAACAGGCCCAATAAACGGCCGGCGTAATAACGCATCTGGCCGAAATCGCTCCTCGGGAAGGGTGTCTCGATCAGAATCAGCATGGCCACGCGGCGTTGCATCTCCCTTAACTGTATGGCCATCTCCGCTGCAACGATTCCCCCATAGCACCACCCGACAAGATAATAAGGTCCTTCGGGTTGAAAGGAAACCATCTGCTGAACATAGTATGCGGCCATCTCCTCAACGCGGGTATGGGCCTTCTCTTTTTCCTTCAGACCCAGTGACTGGAAACCGAAGCAGGGCTGGTCATGACCCAGGAGACTGATCAGGTGCATATAACCCAGCACGTCACCTGGCGTGGAGTGGATGAAATAAAGATAGGGTCTGGTGCCGTGAGGTTGCAGTTCCACCAGAGATGACCAGTCCCTGCCCTCTGATGAAGGCCGTGCCGTGCTGACCACTTCCGCTAACGCTTCAATGGTGGGGTTTTGAATGAATTGCTCGGGGGTCAGCCAGAGGCCTGCCTTGTTCACCCGGTCAATGATCTCGATGCTTAAGAGAGAGTGTCCTCCCAGGTCAAAGAAATTCTCATTTATCCCCACTTGTTCAAGGCCAAATACCTGGCACCAGATTTCCGCTAAGATGGTCTCAATGGGGTTTCGGGGTCCCTTGAATTCCTTGTCACAATCAGGGGAGGCTGGTTCCGGATCGGGAAGGGCCCTCGTATCCACCTTGCCGCTGGCCGTAACCGGCAGTTTTTCAAGATTGACGAATGAATGGGGGATCATGTAATCGGGCAGCACAGGCTGAAGCTGGTGACGAAGCTGGCCTGCGTCAGGGACGGCGGTCTCATGAGGCACGATGTAGGCGATGAGTTTCAGGGTTCCGGCGCGCTCTTCGCGGGCCACGACCGCGGATTCCTTGATTTCCGGAAAGCGATTGAGCGCGGATTCAATTTCGGCTAACTCGACCCGGAACCCGCGCACCTTGACCTGGCGGTCTACCCGCCCTAAAAATTCGATGTCGCCGTGGGTTAAAAAGCGGGCCATGTCGCCCGTTTTATACAAACGTGCGTCCGGTTCCCGGGAGAACGGATCGGGGATGAATTTTTCGTCTGTCAACTCGGGACGGTTCAGATATCCCCGGGCCAGGGCCGCGCCACCCATATGGAGTTCGCCGGATACCCCATCCGGCACAAGGCCACCATGATCATCTAAGATAAAGGCCGTCAGGTGTCGGAGCGGATGTCCAATGGGGATCTTGCCGTCTGAGGGGTCTTTCATCTTGAGGCCGGATAAATCACAGACCGTGGCCACGACCGTGGTTTCAGTGGGCCCGTACGTGTTCATGAGCCGTATGTTGCCCTCCGTGGCTTTGTGCCATACCGCGAGCCTGTCCGGGAGAGCCTCTTCGCCGCCAATAATCAGGAGTCTGACGGTCGCCGGAAGCATCAGGCCTCCCGATTCCAGGGCCGATGTGAGCTGATGCCAGAAGGCAGTGGGCAGATCAAGGACGGTCAGTTCATTGTGGTGACATGCCTGGACAAAGACAGGCATGGAGCGGATCATCTCATTGGAACGGAGAATAAGCGTAGCGCCGGTGGTGAGGGATGAGAAAATTTCTTCCACACTGGCGTCAAAACTCGGGGATGCAAACTGGAGGATGCGGTCATTTGATCCGATCTGGTATTCCTGAACGGCGGATTC
>JAOZQV010000010.1:0-12269 GCA_029932035.1 Deltaproteobacteria bacterium
CCTATATCTTCACCGCCTCTCTTACCTCTTCCATGGTTTCCCGGGCTATGATTCGGGATTTTTTATTCCCCTCTGCCACGATCTCTTTAACCCCATCCGTATCAGACTCCAACTCCCTTCTCTTGGCCCTTATCGGTTCAAGACCGATTTTGAGTGCTGAAGCCATCTTCCTTTTGCAGTCCACACATCCGATTCGGGCTGAAGGACATTCGCTGCGAATAGTTTCGGTTGTTTCATTATCTGAATAGATCTCATGAAAAGAAAAAACATTACAGATAGTTGGGTCGCCAGGGTCGGTTTTTCTGGCACGTTGGGGATCGGTTATCATCTGCGCCACTTTTGCGTCGATCTTTTCATCAGTGTCTGTCAGGAATATTGCATTCCCATAGCTTTTGCTCATCTTGCGTCTGTCAATGCCGAGAAGTTTTGATGTGGGGGTAAGGAGGACCTTGGGGACAGGAAACACCTCTTCGTAGAGATGATTGAAACGACGGGCTATTTCCCTGGTCAACTCAACATGAGGGGCCTGGTCTTCGCCCACAGGGACACCATTTGCCTTATACATCAAAATGTCGGCGGCCTGGAGCACGGGATAACCCAAGAATCCATAGGTATAGACATTTTTTTGGCTCAGCTCGTTAAGCTGCTCCTTATAGGTGGGATTCCTCTCCAACCAGGGTAGGGGTGTGATCATGGAAAAGATCAGATAGAGCTCTGCGTGCTCTTTGATTTCGGATTGAATAAAAAAGGTGGAAACCTCAGGATCGAGCCCCACCGAAATCCAGTCGATAATAATATCATAGGCGCTTTTTCGAATGATGTCAGGGTGCGCGTATTCGCTGGTCAGGGCATGCCAGTCTGCAATAAAGTAAAAACAGTTATATTTTTCCTGGAGCTTTTTCCAGTTCAGAAGAGCTCCGTGCATATGTCCGAGATGCATTTTTCCGGTGGGCCTCATTCCGCTGACGATTACATTTTTTTTCATTTAGTCTTATTTCCCTTTCTATTTTAGGTCACTTGCATCCAACAAATCCCCAAATTTGTTTTTTACAAAGCGGATTTCATCGTCCTTCGTCTTTGTCAGATTATTTAACCTGGCTTCTAATAGATTATCAAACACTTCTCTAAAAACCGGACCCGATTTCATACCTATCCGCAACAGCTCTTTTCCATCTATTACGACCTTTTCCCCTTTTAACTTCGTAAAGAAAAAGGAGATGAGCCTCTTCACTTTTTCAGTTTTGGCTCTTGCCATCAAATATAGCAAGGTCTCTGTATCATATGGAAGAAGCAATGTATAGAGCTGATAATTGGTTCCATCGAATTTGAACAGCGAATTCAGAAGCCTGTCCCCGGATTTCCGTTGAAGCGCCATCTTGCGATTGATTTCCATATCCGTGGTCAGTTTTTTGAATACCTTGGGATCAAGTTGGCTCGTAAGCCCGTACCAGTATAATTTCCATGGCGCAAACGGTTCTTCGAGATAGAGGAGATTGTACCAGGCGATGACCTTATTGATTTCTTCTAACAGATCTTGGATGCTCTCAGTCAGTTTGATATGCGGAGAAATAAACTTTAGCAGTTTTAATTTATCCATCCTTCTTATCGTACTCGAGGGGTCTTGCTCCTTGAGGATAAGTTTTAGTTCTAAAAAGATCCGGTGTGTGGCAAGGGTTTCAGCCCAGTTCATCTTGGCCGCATTTTTCAGGAGGGCAAGGGTCAGTTTTCCGATTTTGAAACCGAATCGCTGTTCAAATCGCACCGCGCGGAGCATACGCGTGGGATCTTCCACAAAACTCAGGTTATGGAGGACCCGCAGCACCTTTTCCTTGATGTCCTTCTGCGCCCCAAAATAGTCGATGAGAGTGCCGTAATGCCTCTTGTTCAGTTTTATGGCGAGGGTGTTGATGGTGAAATCACGACGGTAGAGATCCAGTTTCAGGGAACTTGTTTCAACGATGGGAGGCGCGCCAGGGGATTCGTAGTATTCTATTCTCGCAGTAGCCACATCAACTTTGAAGCCGTCCGGGAAAATAAGCACGGCTGTCCCGAATTTCCGGTGACTCCTGACGCGGGCTTCATGGTTACGGGCGAATTCCTGAGCGAATTTAATCCCATCGCCTTCAATGACAATATCCACGTCTAAGTTCTTATGTTTCAAGAAAACATCCCTGACCAACCCCCCCACAAGATATGCGTTATAACCAAGCATATCAGCAATATGCCCAAATTCCTTAAGGAGTTTGATGAGTTTTTTAGGGAGTCGTTCCTTCATAATCCCTGCCATGTTTCTCTTCCTGACAACGTGGTCCCCCTTCTGGGGGTCATGGAGAAACTCCTGAATCACGGGGCTTCCTACTAAGATGTTGAGGAGATCCGTTCTTGTAATCACTCCTAACGCCTTTTCATTCTCTACCACCGGGAGAATTCTCAATTTGCCTCTTATAATAAGCTCCTGGACCTCCCTTAACGGTGCATCAGGGTGGACGGTGGAAAATTCAATATGCATGTATTCACTTACTTCTATGTTGCCCAGCCCAAGAAAGATCGCTTTTTCAACAATTTGCCTTGTTATATAGCCTTGAAGTATATCATCATCCACTACGAGAAGGACGTTAATATTATACCGGGTCATCAAATTTGCGGCCCGCTTGAGCGTGTCGGTGGAAGAAATCTCTATTATAGGAGAAGACATCATGTCCTGCGCCTTTTTGTCAGGCTTTATCTGGGTGTCCAACAGGGCGTTCAAAGACCTCTCAACCTGGATGAGCGTCTGGTTCTTTATGGTCGCAGAGGCCGCCTGGGGATGGCCTCCTCCTCCAAAGGCCTGTGCTATCTCAGCGCTGTTTACCTCATCTATCCGACTACGGGCCACGAGATAGATCCGGTCTGCCATCTGTGCCAGAGCGAAGACAACGTTCAGGCTCTCCATCTCAATAAATCTGTGTACAAGAACCGCAAAATCCGCGATGTATTCATCTGTTATCACCTTGGTAATAACAACCTCCACGCCATTGATAACGCGAGTGGTGGCAGATCTTGTGAGGTCGTTCAGTAACCACAGATTTTCCGTAGTTAATTCCCGGGTCAGCATATCCGAGATGATATTATGGTCGGCCCCCTGCTTAGCGAGCCATGCAGCAGCCTCATAATCTTCACTGGTGGTGGAAGCAAAGGTGAAAGAACCGGTATCTTCGTGGATCCCGGTGCACATAATGGTGGCCTCCTCAGGAGATACAGAGATCTTTTTTTCTATGAGAAGACGAGTGAGAATCGCCGTGGCTGAGCCGGTTTTGCGAACAACCTCTATGTCACCATGTATGTCATCCGAGGAATCTGGATGGTGATCGTATATATGGATTTCAACCCCATTTTTTCCCGCTAATTGCGCAAATTTTCCTATACGGTTTTTCTGCCTGGTATCCACAAGGATGAGCCTTTTAATGTGGTCAAGGTCAACCTGTCTTACCTTGGCGAAGTTGAACAGGTATGATACGGAATTGAGAAAGAAATTGCGGAGGTTTTTTTCCTGAGAACCCGGGAAAACAAGAGTAGCATCAGGGTAGAGTTTGCTGGCAGCTAACATGGAAGAGAGCGCGTCAAAATCGGCGTTGATGTGGGTAGTTATGACCTCCTCGTGGATTTTCTGGGGCTGCTTTTTCTTATTTCTTTTTCTTGCGGGCTCTGCCATGGGGCAACTATATCATAATAGACAAGTCCGGTCACTACAGAGGTCACCAATCAACAATTCTATAGCCCTTTAAGTTTTTCCTCATTCTCCTGCTCTTTCTTACACTTAATACAGAGGGTTGTCACTGGACGGGCCTTCAATCTTTTATCCGAAATATCCTCACCACATTCTTCACAGATTCCAAAAGTACCCTGATCAAGCCTGTTCAAGGCCTCTTTGATTTTTGAAATCAGTCGTCTCTCCCTGTCCCGAATCCGGAGGGTAAAATTTCTTTCCGATTCTAAAGTTGCCCTGTCCGTGGGGTCGGGGAAGGTTTGTCCGTGGTCGGTCATACCGCTGACAGTCTTTGTGGCTTCATCCAAGAGGGCGTCCAGCCTCTCGTTGAGCAGGACTTCAAAATACTTCTGATTTTTTTTGCTTAACATAGATCTCTCCGTTCCAGAAAAGATGAAATATATGGCATCCTTCATTCACAACTTTACACTTTTTTCGCAATGTAGTGTATTATCGAATTGAAAACCGGATGCCGAACCTGGAAATTCGAAATTTGAAATTATAGAAGGGTTCTACATTCTTCTGCTTTTCCCAATGTCAAATTTCAATCCCGCGCATCGCGGGATCAAATCTCCATGCCAAAATATAAAATCAATCCCGCGTGTAACGGGATAAATCCGGGGAATTTTATTGCGTTATTTTTTTCCAGAAGCCGCCGGACTTCTTCTTTTTATTAGATAAGGCCAAATCCTCTGTCTCTGCAAAAGCCTCTAACAGTTCCCTCTGGCGCTGGTTTGTTTTTTTTGGTATCTTTACCACAATCTTGACATAAAGATCTCCCCTTTTACGATACCCTCTCAGACTGGCCATCCCTTTTCCAGGTATCCTGATCACCTCGTCTGGTTGAGTGCCACGGGGAATGACGAGCTCGTGGCCTTCCTCATTATCCAACATGGGGATCATCAAAGTGTCGCCCAAGGCAGCCTGCACAAATGAGATGGGGATCTGGCATATAAGGTTTTCTTCCTCCCGCCTGAAAAATTCGTGTTCTTTGACATGAATAACGACAAAGAGATCTCCGGGCGGTCCTCCATACTCTCCGGTTTCACCCTCTCCTCTCAATCTCAATTGGGATCCTGTGTCTACGCCTGAGGGAATCTTCACACTGATACCTCTCTCAACCCGAATTTTTCCACCTCCCCTGCAATCCGGACATGGATCGGTGATTATTTCCCCCTGGCCGTGGCAGGCCGGACAGGTTGTGCTAACCTGAAAAAAGCCCTGAGATCGAATCACCTGGCCCCTGCCCTGGCACGTGGGGCAGGTCTGGGGTTCATTGCCGGGACTCGCACCGGAACCGTTGCAGGTCATACAGGCTTCCAGCCTATGAAAGCTGATCTCTTCTTCTGCCCCGTGGAAGGCCTGTTCCAAAGTCAGTTCCAGGTCGTACCGCAGGCTTTTTCCCTGTCTGGCTCGGGTCCTTCCTCCCCTGCTGCCAAAACCGAAAAAGCCTTCAAAGATGTCTCCAAAACTCGAGAATATATCCTCAAAGCCATTGAAACCTCTAAACCCAGTGCCTTGTAAACCTTCATGACCATACTGGTCATAGATCTGTCTTTTTTCCGGGTCTCTCAAGACCTCATAGGCTTCGGCAGCTTCTTTAAAACTCTCCTCAGATTCTTTGTCACCGGGATTCTTGTCAGGATGATATTTCAAGGCCATCTTTCGATAGGCCCTCTTAATCTCCTCATCTTGGCAATCTCTGGAAATGCTCAGGATCTCGTAATAATCTCTTCTATAGGTGGTCACTTTTCTTCAGACGCCTCTTCATCTTTACCCGCCTCCAGATCCGGAGGTTCGGTTTCGTTTTCGAGCGAAGATCCTTCGATGGGCGAATTCTGTTCATTTTCAGATGGGTTCTCTTCTAAATAATCCACGTTATCCTTTATGGCTTTAAAGACCTCTCCAGCAGCTATTTCCCTGAGTGCCACCACAATATCCCTGTTTTTGCAAACAATTAGTGGTTCTGCGCCTTTTTGCAACTGACGAACCCGTCTCGCTGCGACGTGAATCAAACCAAACCGATTATCCGCCCTTTCCAAGCAGTCTTCTACCGTGATTCGTGCCATCCCTCACTCTCCTATTTGGTGCCCGAAGGAAAACTAAGATTCTTTGTTGAGATCAAGAAAAAGACAGTTTTCGTTCAGACACTATTCGATTAGTTGCAGCTTTTGATTATATGTTTATCAAAATCACTTACTAAAAATAAACTTTGTAATATAAGGCTTCCTGTGCTAAATGTAAAGAACAAATTAGCCAAGAATGTTCTAACAGGAAAAGTGTGACCCAGGAGACCCCTATTCATGTTAGCCAAAGTCCTCAGTAGCGCCGTCATTGGAATTGATGCCTATGTAGTAGAGGTTGAGGTGGACATCTCTCAGGGGCTCCCTGCCTTTTCCACAGTGGGTTTGCCGGAAGGGGCTGTCAGGGAGAGCAAGGAGAGGGTCAAGGCCGCCATCAAGAATTCGGGGTATCATTTCCCATCCGATCGAATCACGGTCAACTTAGCTCCCGCAGACATTAAGAAAGAGGGCTCGGCATTTGACCTCCCTATGGCCCTTGGTATTCTTGCGGCTACGGGACTGGTCAACAGATCCTCCTACTCAGGCTATGTTTTCTTGGGCGAATTGGCCTTAGATGGTCTCATAAGGCCTGTCAGGGGCGTTCTGCCCATGGCCATTACCGCAAAAAAAATGGGGCTCAAAGGTATCTTTCTACCCGAGGAAAATGCTTCTGAAGCAGCAGTATTGGAGGGGATCGATATCTTTCCCGTTAATGCCCTGGCCCAGGTTATTGGCGCCATCAGGGGCATTGCCAAATTAAGTCCTTTCAAGGTGGACCTTGACAAACTCTTTCAGCCGCCTGTTTCCGATGTGGATTTCAAGGATGTCCGTGGCCAGGAGAACGCAAAAAGGGCCGTTGAAATATCGGCTGCCGGCGGGCATAATCTTATAATGATAGGCCCTCCTGGCTCTGGCAAGACCATGTTGGCAAAGCGCCTTCCCACGGTTCTCCCGGTTCTCGGCTTTGAAGAGTCTCTTGACACGTCCAAAATCTACAGCGTCATGGGGCTGATGCCTGAGGGTTACGGACTAATCACCGTCCGCCCGTTTCGCTCGCCGCACCACACTATTTCTGACGCCGGCCTTATCGGGGGCGGTCAAAATCCCAAGCCTGGTGAAGTGAGCATGGCACATAACGGCGTCCTCTTCTTAGATGAACTCCCGGAATTCAGGAGGAATGTTCTGGAGGTATTGAGACAACCGATGGAAGATGGCCATGTGACTATTTCCCGTGCCAATTCAACGGTTTCCTATCCTGCCGAATTCATGTTAGTGGCTGCCATGAACCCTTGCCCCTGCGGTTTTTTAGGTGATCCTAAGAGGGAGTGCATCTGCACGACGTTGCAGATTCAAAGATATCGGGCCAAAATATCCGGACCACTGTTAGACCGTATCGATCTCCACATGGAGGTCCCCGCCGTGCCCTACAAAGACCTTACAGGGATATCTGAAGGGGCCTCGTCTGCCGAGATTCTCCAAAGGGTGATGGGTGCGAGGAAGATCCAGGAAGCGCGGTTTGCGCGGACAAAGATATTTACGAACGCCCGAATGAACAGCCGCCACATCAAGAAATATTGCCGAATTGACTCAGAATCGGGCGCCCTGTTAGAAAAGGCCATGGAGAGATTTGGCCTGAGCGCCAGGGCACATGCCCGCATACTGAAGATCGCCCGGACCATCGCTGATTTAGAGGGACGCGCTGAAATCGGAGCGCCCCATGTGGCAGAGGCCATTCAGTACAGGACACTTGATCGTAAGATTTTAAGATGAAAGACCGCCTCATCTACGGAATCCTGGAAAGACACACTGGTTTAAAGGAGCACATATGAAAGGCAAAGAGGTCATAATAGGTGTAACCGGCGGGATTGCGGCCTATAAGGCAGCAGAGCTTGTGAGGCTCCTGGTGAAAGATGATATCCTGGTCAAGGTGGCCATGACAAAAAGCGCCACCAAGTTCGTGACCCCGCTCACCTTTGAGGCCCTCTCCGGGGAGAGGGTTATCCACGACATGTTCGGCCAGGAAGGGACCGTTATAGACCACATCCATTGGGGCCAGGAGTCGGATCTCATTATTATTGCCCCGGCCACTGCCAATTTCATCGGAAAGATGGCACACGGTATTGGGGATGATTTCCTCTCCACCTGCGTGCTTGCTGCCACGGCAAAGACGCTTGTCTGTCCTTCCATGAACACCCGGATGTTTGAGAACCCGGCGGTGCAGGAAAATCTCAGCCTGCTTAAGAGACGAGGATTTATTATCATGGAGCCGGGCCAAGGTGCGTTAGCCTGCGGGACAGAGGGCCCTGGCCGGCTGCCTGAACCGGATGAGATCCTTGAACAGGCCAAGAGGCTGCTGTCAGACCAAGACCTTTCAGGTCTGAAGATTTTAGTAACGGCCGGGCCTACAACAGAACCGATCGACCCTGTCAGATATATTTCTAATAGATCATCAGGGAAGATGGGCTACGCCCTTGCAAAGGCCGCTGCGCGCAGGGGGGCCGAGGTAATCCTTGTGAGCGGTCCCACATGCCTCAACCCTCCTCCCGGCCTCGGCTTCTGCCCGGTAATAACGGCAGAGGATATGCGGCGCTCGGTCTTTGAAAATCGGCCCGGATGTGATATAATTATCAAGGCTGCGGCGGTTTCCGATTACAGGCCCCGGGATTGTGCAGTGCAAAAGATCAAGAAGGGGGCCGAATCCATTTCACTCGAACTGGTAAAAAATCCGGACATCTTAGCCGAGTTAGGCAGCACAATAGAGGGATCCCCCTCTGTCTTAGTGGGGTTTGCCGCGGAAACAGAGAACCTAATCGCAAATGCCGAAAAAAAACTGAAGGCGAAAAGCCTTGATATGATTGTGGCTAACGATGTCTCAAGGAAGGATGCGGGCTTTGAAACAGACACCAATATGGTCAAATTTATCTACAGGGACGGGCATATCGATGATTCACCCCTGATGACCAAGGATAAGGTGGCCGATCTTGTCCTGGACAGGGCTAAGGCGCTCAGGGAGGCTGTACTTGAAGGTTGAAGAGGAAATCCGAGATATTTTTTCCCATATTAGGGGTTTGATCGAGGCTTATCAGGATATCGGCCTTGGCCCCCCTCCCCTTTCAGCCGATACACTGCGCTTCTTGAGCCCCGATCAATCGAATAATGCCGCCCTAAACATCAAAAGTGCCGGTAAAGCCGAGGATAACAGAGACCAACCGACTCATCCTGCTTCTCTCAAAGACCTGAGAGAGCATATTGGCGACTGCCAGAGATGTAAGCTTTACAAGGGTCGAACCCATCTGGTCTATGGGGAGGGCTCTCCTGTGGCTAAGCTGGTCTTTGTGGGTGAAGGTCCGGGGTATGATGAGGATCTGGCGGGGAGACCTTTTGTGGGGAAATCCGGGAAATTGCTGACAAAGATTATTGAAAAGGGAATGGGGCTAACCCGGGAAGAGGTGTACATCTGTAACGTGGTCAAGTGTCATCCCCCTAAAAACCGCGATCCGGAGAAGGATGAAATCGAGGCATGTGCGCCTTTTCTGAGAAAACAGCTCCAAATTATAAACCCCGAGGTAATCTGCTGCCTCGGCCGTGTTGCTTGTCAGGCCCTTCTTGGCCGTGACTTCAAAATCACCCGTGACAGGGGCAAATGGCGTTCTTACGAGGATATTCCCCTGATGCCTACCTTTCATCCGGCGTATCTATTGAGAAATCCATCTGCAAAGAGGGAGGTTTGGGAGGATGTCAAAATCATCATGAAGCGAATCGGTTTAGAGGTAAAATGAAATGGCTAATATACGAGCTACCCTTCTGATCTTCATCCTGTTGGTCGCCCTTTTTTGTCCGGGCTTGACGGTTCCTGGAGCATCCGGCATTGCCGTGGCCGGCGATGAGGTAATGATTATTGAACTCGAAGGCCCTATCAATCCCGGTACAGCATTATATGTTATTAGGGGTCTTGAAAAGGCAAAGGACGAGGGGGCTGCGCTGGCCATCATCCGTCTGGATACCCCGGGTGGTCTCGCCTCTTCAATGCGCTCGATTATCAAGGCCATATTAAATTCCCCGGTTCCCGTGGTAGTCTACGTGGGCCCAAGCGGGGCAGGTGCGGCCTCGGCCGGCGTTATGATCACGGTGGCTGGCCATATAGCTGCCATGGCAAAGGGTACAAATATAGGAGCGGCTCATCCGGTGACCGCGGGCGGCAAAGACATACCAACAACCATGTCGGAAAAAGTGGTCAACGACATGGCCGCATATGCAAGGGGGATTGCCGAAGGTAAAGGTAGAAACGGTGAATGGGTGGAAAAGGCAATCCGGGAGAGTGTTTCAATAACCGCTGATGAGGCCCGCGAAAAAAACGTGGTGGATCTGGTGGTAAAAGATATGGACGACCTGCTCAAGGGCCTGGACGGCAGGGAAGTCAATATGCCTGCAGGGAAGATCACACTCAAGACCACAGACCTAAAAAAGGCGCATTTCAAGCCCGGATTACGGGATAAGATACTCAAAACCATCAGTGATCCTAATATAGCGTATATCCTCATGATGATCGGATTAGCCGGGCTTTATTTTGAGCTTTCCCATCCCGGTGCCATCTTTCCGGGGGTCATAGGGGCCATATCTCTTATCCTGGCCTTTTTTTCCTTTCAGACCCTTCCGGTAAACTATGCCGGTCTCATCCTTATTGTCTTGGCCATTATATTTTTTATTGCCGAAGTAAAGGTGGCAAGCTACGGCATCCTATCAATCGGAGGATTGATTTCCCTTACCTTAGGGTCTATCATGCTGTTTGAAGACGTTGGGGTTTCTCTAAAGCTTATGCTGCCAACCATACTCTTAGTGGGAGGTTTTTTTGTAGTAGTGGCAGGACTGGCGTTCAAGGCCATTCATAGAAGGCCGAGGGGAGGAACTGACGGCCTTCTCGGAGAAATCGGCGTAGTCAAGGAGTTGATCGAGCCTGAAGGCCTGATCTTTGTGCATGGTGAATACTGGCGGGCGATTTCAGAAGAGAGGCTTGAGCCCGGAAAAAAGGTAGAGGTGACAAACGTCGAGGGTCTGATGCTAAAGGTCAAAAAGGCCTGATGATTGAAGATTGAATATTGAAGAACTGTAAACAATACAACTCAACTAATTATTAAAGGGGGAAAATATGTTTTATATTTTAGCAGCAGTGCTGGTTGTCCTCTTCCTGGCATCGGCCATCAAGGTGCTTAAGGAGTATGAGCGGGGCGTGATCTTCCGTCTTGGCCGGGTGATCCAGACAAAGGGGCCGGGGTTGATCATTCTGATCCCGATAATCGATAAGATGGTCAAGGTGAGCCTCCGTCTTGTTGCCATGGATGTCCCTTCACAGGATGTTATTACCAGGGATAATGTTTCTGTAAAGGTAAATGCCGTAATTTACTTCCGTGTTATGGATCCAACCAACGCCACCATCGAGGTAGAGAACTATCTCTTTGCCACCTCGCAATTAGCCCAGACCACATTGCGTAGCGTCTGCGGCCAGGTGGAGCTTGACGAACTCTTGGCAGAGAGGGATAAGATCAACACGCGGCTCCAGAACATATTGGATAAACACACCGATCCCTGGGGAATCAAGGTTACTACGGTGGAAGTCAAGCATATTGATCTGCCCCAGGAGATGCAGCGGGCCATGGCCAAACAGGCCGAGGCAGAGCGGGAAAGGCGCGCCAAGGTCATCAACGCCGAAGGTGAATTCCAGGCTGCCGATCGTTTAGCGGAGGCAGCGGGCATTATCCAGAAATATCCGGAGGCCCTGCAGTTGAGATATCTGCAGACCCTGAGAGAGATATCGTCCGAGAGTAGTACAACCACGTTTTTTCCTATACCCATTGATCTCTTGACACCTTTTATCAAGAAGGACTAAGGAGCAAGGCTGCCGATCGCGGGTTCTTATTGAATTGGCAGGACGGGTATGTTAATAAACGGAATAGGTACGCGTCGGGAAGGAAAAATAAAGAGGAGACGAAATGATGGTAGAAGAAAGCAAAGAAGAGTTGAAGAAAGAGAATAACGAAGAAACCACACCAAAAATGCCTGAGTTCGGAAAGCCTTTGGAAAAGATGACGGCCCCGGAACTAAAGGAGGTAGCCAAGGAGATCCCCGGACTCACCGGGGTCCATGCAATGAAAAAGGCCGACCTTATGGCCGTCATCAAGGAATACTATGGTATTGAAGAAGAAGTTCCTGCAACAGGTAAAAAGAAAAAGGCCAAGAAGCGGAAGGTAAGCGTTAAGGAGCTTAAAGCAAAGATTATACAACTCAGGGAGAAAAAAGAGGAGGCTCGGGGAAACAAAGACAGAAAGAATATCGAGATCCTTCGCCGTCGAATCAACCGTTTGAGAAAGCAGACCAGAAAGGTTTCCCAAGGCTAAAACATACTGCAATCTTGAGCAGGTCTCGGGGAATTTGCCTGGCCCCGAACCTGCTTTTCTTTTTTAAAG
>JAOZQV010000010.1:12369-20688 GCA_029932035.1 Deltaproteobacteria bacterium
CAAGACAGTGGCCATAATCCCGGCGGCAGGATCAGGCATCCGAATGGAGAGCGCAAGGGCCAAGCAGTTTCTCAACCTTGACGGAAAGCCTATCCTGGCCCTGACCCTTGAGCCCTTTCAGGAAAGCACTGTGGCTGCGATTATTTTAGTGGTTCCTTCAGATGATGTGGAGTACTGCAAAAAGGAGATTGTGGAGAGATTTGGCCTCACAAAGGTCAAGAAGATCGTCCCCGGCGGAAAACGCCGCCAGGACTCTGTTAGATTAGGCCTTGAGGCCACAGGGGGCAAGTATGATCTTGTCTTGATCCACGACGGTGTCCGGCCCCTGATCGAAAAAGGGCTTATAGAGAGGGTTATCAAAGAGGCAATGGTAAACCGAGCGGTCATAACCGCACTCCCTGCCAAGGAGACAGTGAAAGAGGTCAACGACCTCCGACATGTGGAGAAAACATACGACAGGGAAAGAGTGTGGATGGTCCAGACCCCTCAGGCCTTCCGTTACCAAGACATCCTCAAGGCCCACCAAAAGGCCTTAGAGGAGGGGTGGGAAGAGGCCACAGACGACGCTCTTTTGGTGGAGAAATCAGGCGTCACGATCAAGGTGGTGGAAGGGTCTGAGAAAAACATAAAGGTAACAACCCCCCACGATCTGGAGTTGGCGCGATTATTGTTGCGTTCATGAGCGGATATGATCCTTAGAATAGGCACAAGGGCAAGTAAATTGGCCCTCAAGCAGAGTGAGTGGGTCAAGGGTAAAATCGAGGCCAGACATCCCGATGTCAATGTTGATCTGATCAGAATCAAAACCATGGGGGATAAGATCCTCGACTCCCCCTTGAGTAAAATCGGCGGTAAAGGTCTTTTTGTAAAAGAGATCGAGGATGCGCTCTTAGAAAGGAGGGTAGACCTGGCCGTCCACAGCATGAAGGATGTGCCCTCTGAATTGCCTGACAGGCTCATACTTTCCACCTTTCCTAAACGAGAAAATCCTGCTGATGCGCTTATTGCCGCTGGGGGCCAAACCCTTGACCAACTTCCGCCAGGGGCAACTGTCGGTACAAGTAGTCTCAGAAGGGGGGCACAGTTGCTTCATACCCGCCCTGACATTGAATTGGCGCCATTAAGAGGGAATGTTGACACCCGTCTTCGAAAACTTGAATCAGGGGATCTCCATGCTATTATCTTAGCTGCTGCCGGACTCAAACGTCTCGGCCTTTCCGGTCGAATCACCCAGACCCTCTCCTTTGACCAGGTTCTGCCTGCTGTGGGACAGGGCGCCCTCGGGATAGAGGTGAGACAAGATGATGAGCAAACCGTAAGCCTGCTTCATTTCCTTGATCACAAGGCCACAAGACTAACTGTTACCACCGAAAGGGCCTTTTTAAAGGAGCTTGAAGGGGGTTGCCAGGTCCCGATTGCCGGTCTTGCCCAATTAGATGAGGACAAACTCAGTTTCGAGGGTCTGGTAGCAGAGCTTAATGGTTCCAGCATTTTAAGAGAAAAAATCATCGGGACTAAGGATCAGGCCGAGGAGATCGGGATTGCCTTGGCAAGGAAATTGCTTGATTCCGGGGCAGGCAGAATTTTGGAAAGGATCTATGGATTGGAGCAAAAATGAAACAATCAACAATCCAAAAGGGTAAAGTATATCTGGTGGGGGCCGGCCCTGGTGATCCCGGTCTTCTTACTATTAAGGGAAAGGAATGTCTCTGTGAGGCAGATGTGGTCATTTATGATTACTTAGCGAACAGTGCTTTCCTAAACTATGCTAAGGATGAGGCCGAACTGATATACGTTGGGAAAAAGGCCGGTTCCCACACCATGAGCCAGGGCGAGATCAATGGGTTGATTGTTGATAGGTCGAGTCAAGGAGAGATCGTTGTCAGGCTCAAGGGTGGAGATCCATTTATTTTCGGAAGAGGCGGTGAAGAGGCCCAGGACCTGATCAAGGCTGGTGTGGATTTCGAGGTGGTACCCGGGATTACGTCAGCCATTTCTGTGCCGGCCTATGCGGGGATCCCGCTTACTCATCGCGATCACACCTCAACAGTTGCATTTATAACAGGGCATGAAGACCCCCTTAAGGGGAAATCAGATATTGCCTGGGACAAACTGGCAACCGGAGCCGGGACCCTGGTTTTCCTCATGGGAGTGGGGAATCTCCCAAAAATCGCTGAGCAATTGATTGGCCATGGCCGATCTCCGGATACCCCGGTGGCTGTTATCCGAAAAGGCACATCGGCCGAACAGACAACATTGGTGGGAAATCTCGCGAATATCGCCCTGTTGGCCAAGGAAAACCAGATACGCCCCCCTGCCATAATTGTAGTGGGGGATGTGGTCCGGCTGAGAGAGGAACTGAACTGGTTTGAGACAAAGCCGCTATTCGGAAAACGGATCGTGGTAACCAGGGCCAGAGAACAAGCCAGTGAATTTCTCCGTGCGCTTTCCCTGTTGGGCGCAGAATGCATTGAATTTCCTACCATAGAAGTAATACCCCCGGACAGCTGGGAATCGCTTGACCGTGCGATCAAGGCGTTGGATGAATATGAGTGGTTGCTGTTTACCTCTGTCAATGGTGTGAAGTTTTTCCTTAAACGGCTTGAATTTCTCGGGAAAGATATACGGGATTTAAAGGGGATAAAGATTGGGGTGATTGGGCCTAAGACGGCCGCTATATGGCATCGGATGGGGATCAAGCCGGACCTGATGCCGGACGAATATCGGGCTGAAGCGGTTGTGGAATCTTTCGAGAAGATGGGGATCAACGGTACAAGGATTCTTATCCCCAGGGCGGTCAAGGCCCGGGAGGTGTTGCCCGAACAGTTGCGGGAGGCGGGCGCCCATGTTGACGTTGTGCATGCCTATCGGACCATAAGTCCTGATCACGATACAGGCCGGGTAAGAGAGCTGCTAATTAGAGGATCCATAGACATGGTTACCTTCACCAGTTCCTCTACTGTGAGCAATTTCGTCAAGATGTTCGAGTCGGATGGCAAACTACTTCAGGAGTGGATGGAACAGGTAGCCGTTGCCTGTATAGGCCCCATAACCGCAAAGACAGCCACAGAATACAATTTTAAAGTAAATCTTGTTCCACCTGAATACACCATCGAATCGCTCACCGAGAGGATTATGCTCTTTTTCAAAGATAATCCCAATTTCTAATTTCAAGCCGTGAACGCTTACATTAGTTTGATCCGCCCAGTTCGTTTGCTAATTCCATGAACCAGTCAATCTTTTCCGGCGGGGCAACGCCCGGGACCTCACAACCTGACGCTAAGATATAGCCACTATCCCGGGGGGCCGCGTCAAGACAGTTTTTCATGGCCTGCCTCATATCCTCTTTAGCGCCGTAAAAGAAGAGATTGGTGTCCACATTGCCTATCAGCACCGCCTTCCCCCTCGCTGCCGCCGCGGCCTTGGCCAAATCAGTGGGCGCATCAACGCTGATATTGGTTACCCCCGTATTAACCATGTCTTCTAAGATCGGATCTGTAAAGCCACAGATGTGAAGGCCAACGCCGACCTTTTTTTCCTTAAAGTGGTCTACGATCTCTTTATGGTAAGGGAAGATGAGTTTGCGGTAAATCCTCGGAGAGATGAGGCTGCATGAAGCAGGGGCCTCTGAATAGTTGGGACCTATCTTGAGATCAACAAGGGCATCCCCGAACCTGATGGCCTGCTGGGTACAAAACCTCATCAGCTCATGCACATAATCAGGGTCCTTCATGGCATCCCTGAGCAGCTTATTTGCATCTCTCAGGCCTATGGCAATAGTCCAGGGTCCTGCAATAACCGGCGATACGGCGGTTTCGGTGACTATGTCTCTTGTCTCTACCAGGGCCTCAAGATAGCCGGGGAGACGCCCGTCTTTTGTGGGATCGGCAAGTTGCAGGCTTCCCAATTTCCCCTTTTCTTCAAGGGCGAGCTTGATCGAGATACACATGCTGTCTTCAGGAAATTTCAGTTCATTACCCAAGGCCTCCACGTCCATGAGCAGGTCCCACTGCATGAGAAGGATATCCGGTTTGTAACGTTCATAAGCAGCCACCTGTGCCTTCACAAATACCTTTGGATCCAGCAGAAATTCCCTTATGGATGCGCCTATGAGCTGAGGATTGCACTGACCCATAAAGGGGTATGCGGGGACCCGATCAATAGCAGGGTCCTTATCCGTAAAGGTCTTCTTAAAGGCCGCGGAAACACGCTGTTTCCCTGTGTATGTCTCCATTACAAACTCTCCTTCCTCCTACTGAAGTAAAAGATAAAAACTTAACATTCGTTCCTGTTGGATAATACCGGCCCTGTAAATCGCAGGGCCGGCAAAATCCACCGAGACGGCTTACTCGCTGGCCTATTCTTCCTTGTCTTTGATGTTCAGGGTCCGCTTGACAAGTTCTTTTTCATGGTCATAATTGATGACCCTTTGAAGCATGATCTTCTGGGCCATGACCGGTCCTGCCCCGTGCCAGGTGCCCACGCCGTGGAGTCCTGACGTCCAGTTTTGCAGGAGTTTGTGCACCTTCATGATGTTTTTCGTGGGTTCATCGGAACCAAAGCTATAATATTCTTCAACATAATCCTTAACCTCGGGGTTTTTCAACTCCTTCAGAGAGGGCATGGTGACAATCAGACCTCCGCCAATATCTCCGGCCAAGGCCATGACCCGCCAGAAGGCATTGCACACATTGAGCTTGGACACATTGCCCATCATTTCATCCGGCAAAAATACTCCGGACCCCTCGGGCTCCTCAGCACCTTTATGGGCCGCAGCCAGGCCACAGGCCCGGCCTGTCTCTCTCAGGACCACCATCTCGGCCAACTCCTCGTTGATGTGAGTGGCCTTCTCGAGGCCCTTGTACTCCTGGATCAGTTTCGAGGCCCCGATGATCTGATTCATAAAACCCACCTTGCAGGTTCCTCCGCAGGTCATGCGATGGGTCTTAGCAAAACGTGTCACCAGTTTTACTGAGTATTTATATTCCCCGCAGTGAAATACACGGTCCCAGGGAATAAAGACATCATTAAATATCACCATGGAGGTCTCGCGCTGGCCATAAAGAGGATTGCCCAACTCCTCGGGATCATCGGCCATATCCCTTTCAGCAGAGAAGGGTGTGTACTGGCATACAAAGGTAATGCCTTCGGCATCAACGGGCGTGGCAAATGCCACGGCATAGTCTTCTTCGCCCTTGAAATGAGCGGCCTGGGGCATTACCACCATCTCGTGGCTGGCATAGGCCCCGCTGATATTGATCTTGGCCCCTCGAACCACAATACCGTCATCATTTTTGTCAACTATTTTCAGAGATAGATATGGATCTTTCCAGTCTAAGGTCTTTTTGCTGCGGCTCCCCCTTGGCTCGGTCAGCGCTCCTGCCACGGAAAGGTCCTTTGTCTGAACCATCTTCAGGTATTCCAGAAAACGGGGATTATATTTTGTGCCGAGGTCCTTGTCCATCTCCCACGTAGTGGCGGCTAAGGAATGAAAGGCATCATACCCGACGCAACGGTATATGCAGGTCCCCAACATCTCTGCGGTAAAGGTCCCTGCGTTGGCCTTTTTTTCCAGGTCCTCGTTGCTGGCGCTCACGTAGGTGTAACGATTGACCACGTCATCTATAAGCGGGGAGTAACATGTCATGATGTCCTTGTACTTTGGATCAAGCGCCCATTTATAGCTGGCCTTGTTGGCCTCTATAACGGTCCGGGTGTTCCTGTTTTCAAGGATGTTTTCCACCCTTTTTCCGTTCATGAAAACCCTCGGTTTGATCTCTTTCAAACTCTCTTCAAATTGTTCCGGTGTCATTAAAGCCATTTTTTCCTCCTTAACCTATTAAAATGTTTGCAAATTGAAATTAGACAACAAGCCCTTCAATATACCTGATCACGGCATTGATCGAATTGTCTGAGCCTGAAGGCCGCTTTTCCACACCACAAATAACAGCCGCTCCCAGGATTATTGAAAAAATCATCTCGGTGACAGCCTTTGTGTCCACATCGTTCCTCAGATCTCCGGCGCTCTTTCCCTGATCCAGAAAATCGTTGATCATTCCTTTGAGACCTGCAAACCCCCTGTTGATCTCTTGGGTAAGATGTGGTCGTTGATCATCCAATTCCACGGAAAGGGTAACAAAAATACAGCCACCGGGCAGTTTCGTTGTGTCTTTCAGGTATCGATCCCTGTAGTTTTCCAGCAGCATTTTGAGTTTCTCAATAGGATTCTCTATTTGATCCAGACCTGCAAGATTATTTTCACGCCATATTTTCCGCGCTTCGCCGAGCACTGCGGATAAAAGCTCCTCTTTGCTCCTAAAATGGTTGTAAAGCCCCCCCTTGGACGTATGAGCCTCCTCCATTATGTCCTGAATGGAAGTACTCAAAAATCCTTTTAAGGAGAAGAGTTTCAGGGATTCGGCGATTATTCTTTCTTTAAGGTCCATAAAAACTTTTCTGCTCCCCTATTAATCAAACATCAGACCGGTCGGTCTCTCGTCGAGGGTTTATAGATCAGCGGTCTCATGTTGTCAAATATTTTTTTCAAGAAATCGACAATTATCTGTCATCAGGCCCAGATTTTGAAGATATGTTCAGTAGTACCTGTAACAGCAATTCTAATGATGGCGCTGATTTATTGCAGAATCTGTGTGAGCGGCGTCCCGCCGCGACTTTTCGCGGCTCGAAAGCCGCTCCCACAAGTTATTATTCCAGAATGAGGATTGCTGTCTCTGCAAGTTCAAGCTTGACTACAGAATGATATTCCTGTAATATAATGACAATTTTGTTTCCCGTGTGATGAATCACCCTATTTTAACATCTTGAACCATTTCCTATGTGACATGGAACCTTTCCGATTACAAAACACTTTAGGCAGGGAGAATTAGCGATCATGGCTGAAAACGATATTCTAAAAGGGAAAAAAATTCTTGCGGTGGACGATGAACAGGACATCCTGGAAACTCTCGAGGAAATCCTCAGTGATTGTAATGTGAAAACCGCCACATCCTTTGAATCGGCCAAGGAACTCTTAGAGACCGAAACCTATGATGCCGCTATTCTGGATATTATGGGGGTTCGGGGATTTGATTTATTGGAAATTGCAACCGATAAAAAAATTCCCGCGCTGATGCTTACAGCCCACGGCTTAAACCCTGACAACCTGGTGGGTTCAATTAAAATTGGCGCCAAATCCTACATCCCCAAAGACAAGATCAGCGATATCGACATATTTCTGAAAGAGGTGCTCTTAGCCAAAAAAATGGGGGTTGAAAGACCAGGGAACTGGTTCTCCCGTTTGGGTTCCTATTTTGATAACCGATTCGGCTACGGGTGGAAGAACAAAGATAAGAAGTTCTGGACGGAGTACGACAAGACCTTCGAGGTTTCAAAAGAAGAACTTCAAGGCCTCCTGTAGGCAGGAAAAACGGGTTACGAGTTGCGGGTTGCGCGTTACGGGTTTGGTATCGGGTACTGGGTATTGGTTATTTGTCATTCAGTGGTGATTCAGGTGTTTTTTCAATAGTCAATAGTCAATAATCAATGACAAGGGGTTCCGCGTTCTCAATTGTCTCCGAATGAGCCGTGACGTCCCGCCCCTCTTGTAAAGCGGGTCGCCCCGTCCAATGTCTCACCGCTTTCAATGGTCTTGAGCCCGAGGAGAAATTCGTTTTTCATGGCCTCAGTAAAGGAAAAATCGAATTGCTCATGGGCTGAGCGTCTATCGCTCAGGAGACATTGCTGCGGGAATCGAATAATCTGTTGAGCCAGAGCCTCTGCCTCTGTCCTGGCAGTCCCTGGCTCCACAACCCGATTGGCGAGTCCCATACCGAGCGCCTCCTCTGCCTCAACCGGTCGGCCGGTGAGGATCATATCCAGGGCATGGGAGAGCCCGATCAATCGCGGCAGGCGGACTGTCCCGCCGTCTATCAAGGGTACTCCCCAGCGTCGGCAAAACACCCCAAAAACCGCGTTACGGCCCACAACACGCATATCACACCAGAGGGCAAGCTCAAGGCCCCCCGCCACGGCATAACCTTCCACAGCCGCAATTACCGGCTTTTTCATCCGCATGCGTGATGGCCCCATCGGCCCATCGCCATCTTCAGTCAGCCGGTTGGCCCGGCCTTCTGCAAAGCCCTTAAGGTCCGCGCCCGCGCAAAAGAATCCTCCTGTCCCGGCAAGGACCGCTGCATGCGCCTCGTCGTCAGACTCGAAGGCCCTGAAGGCCTCAGACAATTCCTCGGCTGTAGGGCGATCCACTGCATTTCTCACCTCGGGACGATTTATGATAATAGTTGTAACACCCCCATTCTTCTC
>JAOZQV010000241.1 GCA_029932035.1 Deltaproteobacteria bacterium
CCGCATACCCGTCTGAAACTTGATATGGAGGTAAGGTAATGGAATTGCAACTGATCGAAAAATCGGATCATGATCAGTTTGTTCAAAACCTTATTAGCAATTATCAGGTGGAAGGGGTAAAGCGTAAAGATGGGTCATTTCTTTATGGCTCCATAAAAGCGCCTGAGGAGCTTTGCCTCGATTTCGACTGCACTGCAATTCCTCCCAGGAAGTATTTCTTGCCCCCTAAGGAAACACTGCTCCAATTTGCGTTGACCCCTGATCTCGAGGCCACCCCGGTAATAGAGAACGACCCCTTTATCCTTTTTGGTGTACATCCCTATGATATCAAAGCCATCAATCAAATGGACAGGGTTTTTGCGAGAGGAGTTCCCGACCCCCATTATCTGAAACGGAGAGAGGCCGCTCTTATTATAGGAGTGGATCCGGCAACGGTTGCACCACGATCCTTCTGGGCTGACATGGGAGCATCTACTGTATCCGAAGGCTTCGATCTTATGCTTACGGATGTGGGAGAGGACTTTATTGTAGAGATCGGGACCAATAAGGGGAGGACCCTCTTAGAGGAGTATGCAAAGACGAGACCTGCTACCAGGGACGACGCCCGGGAAAGAGTAAAGATACGTTCCCGGATCTCTCACATATGTAAGAAAAGAGGTTTCGCCTTCCCCAAAAGAGAGATACCCAAACTGTTAGAGCATTCCTGGAAAGAGCCCCTGTGGGAAGAGCGGGCCGGTAAATGCCTGAGTTGCGGGACATGTAACCTTGTCTGCCCCACCTGTTACTGTTTTGATGTACAGGATGATATGGACCTGGACCTGGCACATGGAGAACGGACCCGTCGATGGGACGGGTGTTTGCTTCACGATTTTGCTACGGTTGCCACGGGTGAGAACTTCCGTGAAACCAGGGCATCGAGGTACCGTCATCGGTTCTACCGCAAGGGCCTCTATCTTTTCAAGATACTGGATGACATGGCATGTGTAGGATGCGGCAGATGTGCTTCAGGCTGTCTGCCGGATATTGCCGACCCGGTGAATCTGTTTAACAAATTAAGGGAAGAAGAAAAATGATATAGCCGCAAAAAGGCACAAAATACACAAAAAGAAAACCTTCATGCCTGAATATCAAATAGTGCCTGAACGAAATAACCCTATTTCATAATCTTAATCTTAATCCCGCCTCGGCGGAACTCAAAACGATTATGATTAAGAGTACGATTAAGAGTATGAATCCAAAAACAAATATCTATGGGCTTCAAAAACATGAATTTCGACTTTTTACGAGATCATCAATATTCAATACCCAATATTCAATTCCGGCTTCGCCGGATTAGGAGGAATCCACCATGAATCAACCCATGTTAGAAGATTCTCCCTATCTACCCAAATGGGCCGAGATTACTCGAATTGAGCAACTCACCGAGAGCGAGAAGCTCTTCGAGATGCGTCTTGCGAATGGAGAGCCTTTGGGCCACAGCCCCGGACAGTTTGTAGAGTTGTCGGTGATGGGGATTGGAGAGGCCCCCATATCGGTTTCTTCAGCCCCCACGGAAAACGATGTTTTTGAGCTTGCTATTCGGCGGATCGGAAACCTTACCACTGCCATACACGGCTCCGTCACAGGAGACAGGGTTGGTATCCGTGGTCCTTTTGGCACTCCCTTTCCCGTAGAAGAGGCGAGAGGAAAGGATCTCCTGTTTGTTGCCGGTGGAATAGGGCTGATTCCCTTAAGATCATTTATCCGTTTTGTCCTGGATCACCGGGATGAATATGGTGAGGTTACGGTCCTTTTCGGCGCCAGGAACCCATCGGAACGGATCTTTTTGGATGAACTGGAACAGTGGGAAGAGAGAGATGATATCATTTACCTCGAATCCGTGGATAAATCAGGTCCGGGCTGGAAAGGGAATGTGGGAGTGATCACCACCCTTTTCTCACAGATTCATGTGGACCCATCCAGGACTTACTGTATTGTGGTCGGCCCTCCTGTGATGTATCGTTTTGTCATATTAGAGGCAAAGGCAAGGGGTATACCCGACAGGCAAATCTTCCTCTCCTTAGAGAGAAAGATGAAATGCGGGATTGGCAAGTGCGGCCACTGCCAGATCAATCATCTCTATGTCTGCCAGGACGGGCCGGTATTCAGATATACGGACATCTTTGACCTGGAGGAGGCGCTGTGATGGAGAAGCCGAGAGTCGCCTTTTTTGACTTTGCCAGTTGCGAGGGGTGTCAACTTCAAGTTATTAACTTGGAAGAGGATCTCCTGAAGGTGCTTGAGGCCGTGGATGTTGTGACTTTCAGGGAGGCCATGAAAGAACAATCAGACGATTATGACATAGCCTTTGTAGAAGGTTCAATCACACGCAAGTCGGACGAAGAACGGCTGAACGGGATACGCGGGAATGCAAAGGTCCTAATTGCCCTTGGCTCATGCGCCACGTTGGGCGGGATCAACTGCTTAAAAAACTTTCATAGCCAGGAATATGTCAAAAAGCTGGTTTATGGGGACAAGGCATCAAGCTATGAGACCTATCCGTCCCGGCCTCTTAAGGCAGTGGTTCCGGTGGATTTTGAAATCCATGGATGTCCTATAAATCGAGATGAATTCGCCATGGTCTTAAAGGCGCTGCTATTGGGGAAAAAACCCGAAATCCCCAATTTCCCCGTATGCGTGGAATGTAAAATGGCCGAAAACATATGCGTTTTTGAGAGGGGGAAGACTTGTATGGGCCCGGTTACCCGGGCAGGCTGCGGGGCATGCTGTGTCACAGAGGGGAGCTTTTGCTGGGGATGCAGGGGTCTTGTAGATGACCCCAATGCCGACTCCCAAAGGGATGTCCTGGCCACCCACGGACTGAGTGTACAGGATATCTTAGGGAAATTTAGACTGTATACCGGATTTTCGGAGGTGGCAAAATGAGCGGTGAAAAGATCATCAAGATTAACCACCTTACCCGTGTGGAGGGGCACGGGAATATCCATATTAAGATAAGGGATGGCAGGGTGGAGGAGTGTCAGTGGCAGGTGGTGGAGGCGCCTCGTTTTTTCGAGGTCATGCTGAGGGGGCGGAAGTGGTATGAACTGGCCCACATTACCTCCAGAATCTGCGGAATCTGCTCCATCGGGCACACCCTCACATCCTTGAAGGCCACTGAGGCAGCCATGGGTGTAACCCTGTCTGAGCAGACGGAGAAGTTTCGAAGGCTGCTCGTTCACGCTGAGAACCTGCAGAGCCATATCCTTCATTTAGGGTACCTTGTGCTTCCCGATCTCCTGAGGGCGCCCAGTGTTATCCCCCTGGTATCTACTCACAAAGAGGAGGTCCTTCTCGTGGTTCGCCTGCATCGCTTGGCCAATGAGATGTCTGACCTGGTGGGGGGCCGAACAACCCATCCGCAGAGGCCGGTTGTGGGGGGATTCACCAAGTGGCCTGCCGCCGAAGAGCTGGAAACCCTGCGCACGCGACTTGCAGACTCTCTGTCCGACGTGGAGGCCTTGGCCTCCCTTATAAAGGAGCTCGCGGGCAACCTTCCCCAGTTTGTCAGGGAAACCGAGTATATCGGTCTGACCGGTACGGATGAATATGCACTTTATGACGGTGATATCGCCTCCACGGATGGAGGAACATGGCCCGTGGATAACTACAAGGAGATCACCAATGAATACTTGGTTCCGCATTCCACCGCCAAATTCACAAGGCATAAAAGGGGTTCTTATATGGTGGGCGCCCTTGCCAGGTTGAACCTGAATTATGATCATTTGACTTCCAAGGCGAGGAAGGTTGCAGAGACCTTTGGGCTTCAGCCCATTAATTATAATCCCTTCATGAATAATATCGCTCAACTCGTGGAAGTGGCCCATTCCATCGAGGATTCAATCCGGCTGGTAGATGATCTCCTGAAAAACGGGATCAAGGATGAAAAACCATCGGTCTCAGTCCGGGCTGGAAGGGGGAGCGCCTCCGTCGAGGTACCCAGGGGCATCTTGTTCCATGAATACGAGTATAATAAGGACGGGGAGTGCGTCTGGGCCAACTGCGTTATTCCCACTAACCAGAACCATGCGAATATCCAGAAAGACCTGGAGGCCCTGGTCCCTGAGATAAAGGACAGGCCGCAAGAAGAGATAGAACTCACGGCGGAAATGCTTGTCAGGGCCTATGATCCTTGCATTTCTTGCTCTACCCATTGTATTTTTCTTTAGAACAGAGCAAAAAAGGAGGGGAATGATGGACAAGCCAAAGATTCTTATTATCGATGATGACCCCGATCTAATTGAAAGCATGCAGATTACATTAGAGGCCAACGACTACGAGGTGGAAAGCGCCTATAATGGGACCGAGGGCCTCAGGCTTGTAAAGGAAATCAATCCGGATCTTATTATCCTTGATGTGATGATGGATTCCCTAACAGAAGGATTTCAGGTCTCGTACCAACTCAGAAGCCAGGATCCGCAATCGCCATACAGGGCTTATTCCAACATCCCCATTCTCATGGTTACAGGTGTGTCCCAGAAGATGCATATGAAGTTCTCTCCCGAGGCAGATGAAGATTACCTGCCGGTTGATGAAATGGTGGAAAAGCCGATTCAACTTGAGGCCCTCTTAGAGAAGGTCAAAAAACTGCTCAAAAAGGGGTAAGGGGTGTGGGGATAGACAAAGATCCTGAAAGCAGCCTCCAACAGCTTCGACTGTTAAACCAGGTGGCTAAGGATATCACCTCCACACTCGGGCTGAGGCCGAGACTTGGCTTTGTCTGCCAGAGTATCATCGATATTATGGGGGTGAAAGGGGTCTCTATCCGGCTGTTGGACCAGAAAACGAACCGGCTGGAACTGGCATTTGCCAGTGGATTGAGCGAAGAATATATTCACAAGGGTCCGGTGGATGCCGACAAGAGCTTAGCTAAGGCATTGGAAGGAGCGCCCCATTTTGTTTTAGATGCTTCCACTGATCCGGGGATTCAATACCCTGAGGAGGCCTGCAGAGAAGGTCTTGTAAGCGTATTGTCCCTCCCCTTAAAGGGAAGGGAAAAGGTTATCGGCACACTGCGTCTGTACACCGGCGAAAGAAGACCCTTTACCCGGGATGAAATCGATTTTCTTTCAGCCTTAGCCGCTCAGGGCGCCATTTCTTTAGAAAATGCAAGGAACTATGAAGTCCTGGAAAAACAGGATAAGGCCAAAAATGACTTTATCATGATGATGACCCACGAGTTGAAAGCGCCAATGATGGCAGTGCAGGGGCTTTTAGAGGTCATGCAGAAGGGGTATGTGGGGGTTCTAACTGAAAAACAGAAAGAGCTGATTGGCCGCATATACAGGCGCATAGACTCCCTTATGGAGGTATCAACCAACCTGTTAGATATATATGAATGGCAAACAAAGAGGCCCGACACCCGGTCGATATCCCTTTCAATGAACGAGCAGATACAAAAGGCTGTTGACCTTTTCAAGACAAGCGCTCTGGAAAAAGGCCTGACCATGGATGTTGATTTGCCGGATCAGGACCTGATCGTCATGGGAAGTGAGGATGAGATAGAGAAGATTCTCAATAATCTGATTACCAATGCCATTAAATATACCCCGAAGGGCGGGAATATCTCGCTCGCTCTCTCTGCTTCAGGAGGGAATGTGTTTTTCATTATCAAAGATACTGGAATCGGGCTAAATGATCAGGACATATCCAAGGTATTCGATGATTTCTTCCGATCCAAGGAAGCCAAGAGGATCGACCCTTACGGAAAGGGTTTAGGTTTGCCCTTTGTAAAGCAGATTGTGGAAGGCCTTGGGGGCACAATAAGAGTAAAAAGCGAGGAAGGAAAGGGCTCTGAGTTTCTCCTGGTCTTTCCTAAACCCGGATAAACCGGAAAAGTGTAAACACGTAAGCGCTGGTAATAAAACAACCTCAAAGGAAGAGCTCGGAAATCTAACGGATTGAATCGTGTGT
>JAOZQV010000242.1 GCA_029932035.1 Deltaproteobacteria bacterium
GAAATAACTGCCACATTTAATATTTGTGTTTGGATTCATACTCTTAATCGTACTCATAATCATAATCGTTTTGAGTAAGATTATGATTATGATTAAGATTATGAAATCGTTATTTCGTCCATACACTAAGTAGTAATGCCTGAACCAGGACCTTTTGAAAACCGTCAACCTGTAAACGGCTGTAGGATGAGGAAGGAGGCCCCATGGATATATCCAGCCAACTGATCGAGATCGTCGGGAAAGACAGGATATCAAATAATCCGGAGGAACTGTTTATCTATTCTCGCGATTCAGGGGCGCAAGTTCCTCGGCAGGTGGACTATGTGGTCATGCCAAAAACGGTTCAGGAAGTCAGGAGGGTGGTCCTTCTCGCCAACCAGGAGAAGATTCCCATCACACCCTTAGGCGGCGGTTTCACCCTGTCTGCTTTAGTCGTGCCCAACCAGGGAGGGATCGTCTTAGATATGAAAAAGATGGACCGGATCATAGAGGTCAATGAGATCAACCGATACGCATTGATTGAACCCGGGGTATCCCAGGGCGCCCTCCAGTCTCATCTCAAAAAACACCATCCCCATCTCCAACATTCCACCCCGGAGGCCCCCCCCACGGTAACGGTAGTAGGAAATGCCCTGATCCAGGGGCACGGGCATATATCACCGCGGTACGGGGTCAACTCAGATATGGTGAACGGGATGGAAGTGGTCCTCCCCACGGGCGAGGTCTGCAAGATAGGCTCCGGCTCTGTCAGCCCTTCCTGGTTCACCAGAGGCCCTCTGCCCGATCTTCCAGGGCTTTTCATCGGTTGGTTCGGCACCACCGGAGTTGTGACCAAGCTTTCCATGAAGCTCTTTCCCAAACCGGCATATCGAGAGGTCATGGCCTTTTACACAGATGATATCGACCTCATCTCGGAAGGCATATTTGAGGTGACCCAACTCGATCTGTTAGAGGATTTTTTTCTGATCAGTCAAGAGAAACCGGACTGGATGGATCATGTCTTTTTTATCATCATTATCTCCGGCCACTTTGAGGAAGAAATCGAGTTTAAGAAAAATGTTTTCAAGCGGTTGTTTAGGGAGTTCAAGGGGGGGGGCAAATTCACATTTGTCGAAGATCTCCATCCTTCCCTTGAAAAGCGGTTCCTGGACGTCCCTCCCCTGGCGGCCTTAGCCGCGGATTTCAGGAAAGGGGGCGGGTTTGAGTATACGGGCGCCATATTGCCCATCGACAAGGTCTCGGAGGCATGGAAAAAGGGTATTGAAATCTCACACAAATACGGCATGGTCTGTTCCTATGTCCACCAGGTCTTGTTAGGCCACAGCGTTATGTTCGGGTTCAACTATTCCTTTAACCGGGCGGATGAGGAAGACATTGAAAAGACGAGGAAGGCCTTGGAGGAATCCAATCAGGTAACGCTCGATTTAGGCGGGATGATCTGGAAGGGAGAGGTGGACGCGCAACAGATGACCTTAGAGAGGATGGATCCGAATACGGTCCAACTGATCAAGAGGGTGAAAAAGCTCTTAGACCCCAACGGGATCATGAATCCGGGCAACTGGGAGATTGATTGAGGTGGCGGAAAGGGACATATTCGATCTTTCCCTGCCTGAAAGCGGGGACCTGTTGGTGCTCGGGGTCACCGGCGGCATTGCAAGCGGCAAGACCACAGTGGCCAATATGTTGGAGGAATTAGGCGCCCCGATCATCGATTTTGACCTTTTAGCGAGACAGGTCGTCGAGCCTGGGCAACCCGCCTTTAAAGATATCATTGCCTATTTTGGAGACGATGTAATAGACAAAAACGGGACCCTCGATCGGAAGCGGCTTTCAGGTATCGTCTTCAGCGACCCGGAAAAGAGAAAAATATTGGAAAGGATTACCCACCCGCGCATTTTTGAGGCGTTTCTCCACCAGGTCAGAGAAATGGCTCAAAAATACCCTCACGGGATTGTTCAAGCGGTTATCCCCCTCCTCTTCGAGGCCGATCTGCGACATCTGGTTCACAAAGTCCTAATGGTTTATGTCTCCCCCGATAAACAGATTGAACGTCTCATTAGACGGGATAGCATCAGCCACGAAGAAGCTAACCGTATCCTCAAGGCCCAGATGCCGATTGACCAAAAGGTGGCCAAGGCCGATTTTGTAATCCATAACGAGGGGAATGTTGATGAAACGAGAAAAGCGGTCAATGCCCTTTGGCAAACGCTGAAGGCGCCCCGGAAGGAGAAGACCAGATCTGTTTGACCACACACCTTCACTTTTTTAGACAGTTAACAATTGAGTTTTTGCAAGAAGCACAAGAAATATCTTACAATGCCCGGAAAGGCCGTGGTGGAAAGATAAACGTCCAGGTAAGCGAAGACTCCGACATCGAACGTCCAACATCGAATGAAAAACAAACATCAACTTTAGGCACTTCAAACTCCAAACTTTAGGCACTCATCCGGTTTATCCGGGTTAGGAGGTAAGACGATGAACCAGTCAGTAGTTTCCTTGAGAGAGGTGGATCGTGTTGAGATCCTGACCGTGATTGATAACTATGTGGATGTACTGCTCACAAATACCGAGGTGATTACCCGCCCTCCCCTGGCAAAAACCGGGACGATCCCGGTGGACACCCTCCTTGCTGAACATGGGCTTTCTCTGTTAGTGACCGTGTATGAAGGAGAAGAGAAGCACACCATGCTCTTCGATACGGGGTACACCAATATAGGGGTACCTCATAATCTGGAACAGCTCCAGGTGGATCTCGGTCAGGTGGAGGCCATCGCATTGAGCCATGGCCATATGGATCATACAGGTTCTCTCTATCCTGTCCTTGATAAGATACCCGGCACGATCCCCCTTGTCCTTCATCCGGGTGCCTTTGCAGGCCCCCGTTTTTTCGGTCTGGCCGACGGCCGGAGGCTCCTCTTTCCCCAGACCCTCGTGAAAGAGGACCTGAAAAAACGGAACATCGACCTTGTGGAAAGCAAAACGCCCACACCCCTTGCCGGTGAGAGGATCATGGTAACCGGCGAGGTGGAACGGGTCACATCGTTTGAGAAGGGCCTTCCCAATGCTGTTTTGGAACGGGATGGAAAGATCGAAAAGGATCCCATTATAGACGATCAGGCCTTAGTGATACATCTAAAGGGAAAGGGACTGGTGGTCATTGCGGGTTGCAGTCATGCGGGCATCATCAATACGATTTTTTATGCCCAAAAGATGACCGGCATCCAAAAGGTCCACGCGGTTATGGGGGGATTCCACCTGTCCGGCCCCTATTTTGAAAAGATCATTGAACAGACCCTTGGTGAATTGAAAAAGATCCGGCCTCAGTTTCTCTCCCCCATGCACTGCACCGGCTGGAAGGCCATCCAGCAGATGTCCCAGGAATTCCCGTATGAGTTTATCCTCAACAGCGTCGGATCGATGATCACATTGTAGGGCGTAGAAAGACAGGCAAACAGCGCCTTGTCTTAGTCCCGGAGACTGCCTTTTTTAACCGGCCTGATAGTGCAGAACGACCAGCGGCTGCCGATGCCTCCCACCATTGAAACCCATCCCGTAAACCTGTCCCTTCGCACCCCTTCGGCCAGTTTTGGGCTGTAAAGGGGGAGCCAGGGGAGATCGTCCATTATGATATCCTGCATCTCCCATATGAGTTTTTTTCGCTCTTTTAGGTCCATGGCGTCGGCGCTGGCGTCGGCAATGCGATCAAAGCGGGGGTTACTGTACCCGCTGGTGTTCCTGCCTTTGGGTTTATTATTTCTGGAGATGAAAAAATTTCTCAAATAGTCGGGATCTAATGAGAGGTTGCCGTAGCCCAATACAAAGAGATCAAATTGACGGTGTGTCTTGACCTGTTGAATCAGGGATCTTAGAGGCATGGATTTGGATGTGGCAGGCATCCCTAACATCTTGGCCCACTCCTTAATCATGACCCCTGCCATGGCCCTTTGCGGGTCATAATCGGCAGGTGGCGTGAGGATGGTAAATTCCTTCATGGGGCTACCGTCGGGCAGGTGGATTTCTTCCCCTTGCACCACCTTTCCTTCCAGGGTGACGGGCGAGCGTTTCCACGTGTACCCGCCTTGGCTGAGGACCACGTAGGCCTTTCGAATTCGCTCCTCTCTTGAAAGCCCCTCACCATATGCAGGGACATCTGGATTATACCAAAAGGCATTGCTGGACGGGATGATGGAATCTGCCCTCAAGGCATATCCCTGTATGATCTTGCTGATAATAAAACGCTTATCCGTGGACAGGGCGATAGCCTTCCTGACGTGGATATCATCAAAGGGCTTCTTCCTGACGTTAAATCCCACATAGTAAAGGGCGCTTTTCTCATTGGTGAAAATCCTGATGTCTTTGTTTTTCTCCAGGTCCTGAAGATAGGCCTGCTGAAGCCCCCACCAAAACATATCAATGCTTCCCTTGAGGAGGGCCAGGACTGCGGCGGCGGTGGTCCCGAAAAACCTGTACCTAATACCATCAATATAAGGCCCGAGGAGATGCCCCGAGATCTCTTTTCCCTGGCCGAAGAAATGCTCGTTTCTTTCAAGGCACAAGGAGTCCCCCCTGTGCCATTCCTTCAGGACGAATGGCCCGTTGCTCACCGGGCCGGTCACCTTCTCCCCGAGCAGCGCCAAAAGCGGATTTTCCAATTTTTTTACCTTGGCAGCAATGGCCTCCCATCTCTTTTTCTGAACGATGGGCGTGGTAAGCGTCCTGGACAGAAAGACAGCCTTGGGCTCTCTAAGGAGAAAACACACGGTGTGTTGATCCGGGGTCTCAATTCTTTTGATAAATTCCCAGTTGGCCAGAAAGCGGGGGACCTTGAATGTCTTGATGAGATTGCCCGTAAAGGCCACATCCGCTGAGGTCAACTCGGAGCCATCCGACCATTTGCAGGGCCTGATTTTTACTGTATAAGACAGGGTGGCCGGATCATACACCGGATCATCCGCAGCGAGCCATGGGACCAGTTTCAAACCTTTCGGCTCTCGAATATAGAGCGGTTGATAAAGCTGCGAGAGGACTTTGTTGGACCAGGTATCAGAGGCCAGCCATATATTTAATGTCTTGGGCTCTTCCAGGACACCGATGGTAATAATTTCCTCCGCATAGGCCTTAGATGCCCAATGACCCGGACCGATCAACGACCCTAAGAGCAAAAGGAAACAGAGGATATATATGTGGGGCATACCGGCTGGGTTTCGATGGGTGTTTTGGGATATATTCATGGTTTCCTCCATTCTGTTCTGGGAAACGGCAATATCCTTGACCGAAATTGAATTTTTTCGACCTGTGCCGTTACACATCTATTTTTTTGCCACAGAGGCACAGAGGGAAATAAAAGGGTTTTAAAAAGATCTGAACGCCAGCTCTTCTAATAAATAACCTTTTCCTGCTCCAGCCGCTTTATCTCAACAGATGACATCCCTAAAAGCTCGCCAAACACATATTCATTATGTTCCCCGAGGAGGGGGGCGTGCCGCTTGATCTGTGCCGGGGTTTCAGAAAGCCGCCAGGGTGGGGCAATGACCCAGTCATTGCCGATGGCAGGGTGTTCAACCTGGAGGAAGACCCCCCGGTCACGAACATGGGGGTCCTTGAAAAGCCCTTCACTGCTGAGGGTCGGAGCAGCGGCAACACCTGCCGTTTGAAGGCGTGTCATCAATTCATAGCTCTCTTTGTCCCTGGTCCATGCCGAAATAATCCGGTCAAGCTCGTCCTGGTTTTTATAGCGGTCCTCGGGAATGGCAAACCGATTGTCCATAATAAGGTCGGGTTGGTCCATGGTTCGGCAGAGACCCTCCCATTCCTGGTCTGTGGCCACGGCGATGCTGATCCATTTGTCTTCACCCGAACACCGATAGCAGTTGTGGGGGGCAATTCGGTACCCTTTGTTGCCCTTACGGGTCTGAAC
>JAOZQV010000243.1 GCA_029932035.1 Deltaproteobacteria bacterium
GTGGTGTAGAGTGAGTAAGTCGGCCATCTTCAAGAGTGTGGATGATCTCCGCCTCTTCCATAATGCCGGGATCATGGGTGGAGAAGATGAATGTCGTTTTGAATTCATCCCGCATGTCCCGCATAAGACGGATAACATTTACAGCAGTTTTGTGGTCAAGGTTTGCCGTGGGTTCATCGGCCAGTACCAGTTTTGGACGGGTCACCAGGGCCCGCGCCACTGCGACCCGCTGCTTCTGGCCGCCTGAAATCTGATCGGGACGTTTATTTTGCTGATCGAGCATCCCCACGGCTTCAAGTACTTTCAGCACCTTTTCTTTGCGCTTTAATGCCGGCTCATTTTTGATCATCACCAAGGGATATTCCACGTTTTCATAGACGCTCAGCACCGGAAAAAGGTTAAATGACTGGAAGATAAACCCGAAAACAGAACCTCTGAAAATTGCGCCCTGCTTGCGATCCAAATCATTTACCTCTCTTCCGTCTACGACAATTTTTCCTTTCGTAGGTTTATCGAGACATCCGATGAGGTTCAGCATGGTGGTCTTCCCGCTCCCGGAAGGACCCACAAACGATACGAAGGCCGCCTCCTCAATAGAAAGGGTTACATCGCTGAGAGCCTGAACCTGAACTTCACCCATCTGATAGTCTTTAGAAATGTTATCGATTTCGACCAAAGCCATCATATCCTCCTTAATACTTTCATCCCGAATTCATCAAAAAACATCTCCATTTATTTAAAAACTTTTTTTACAGCATCACCCATACTGCCCTTAAATCTAAGAAGAGTTATGCCGTTGCTTTGCAGCGTATTAGTCATTTTCGATCCAAAGTTTCCGGCAATTACTATAGTAACGCCTGTGTTGGCAAGACAAATTGCTGCCTGTTCTTGATGATTGGCACATTACTATTCAGGAATCCGGTCTTGAATCCTGCGTTTCGGAGAATTACATAAGCGATTTTAGCCCTCAGACCTGTTTCGCTATCGATTTCCTCTCTGATTATTCCCTTACACATTACACCGCCAGGGAATAATAAGCCTGCGGTATGTTCAATACTCTTTTCCTCCGTAGTTGAAATTTGGAGGCTCTGGCCAAAATCCCTCCCTGCTCTCCTTTAACAACAGGGCAGGAAGGGACAAGTTTAGTCTATTCAGTTTTGCCAGCGGCAATCCGGACCTCCGCCTAAACCACGGTCCTTACCTCTATTACCCCATCTGTGGCCTTTGCCAATTCCCTGGGCAAGAAGCTTGGAGGTCTGTTCAGAAGTCAGGATATTTCGAAAGGCTAATCGGAAATCCGTCCTTTTTTCCTGCATCTGTCCCTTCAAATCCCGAGCTTCCCTCTGGGTTGCCTTAATTTTATCCGGATCGAGTTTGGTCTGAATCCATAACAATCTTATTTCAGTCCTTTTTGACAACAACTGGGCACGGACTGGCGTGACCTCTTTCAAAAACGATTCCCGCAAGGCCCTGATTTTTTCAGATTGTTCCGTTGTCAGGTTCAAAGACGCCAGAGCAGATGGCGCCGAGTTCCATCCCCCTCCTCCCCCATTTCCCTTGCCACGTGGGCCGGCCATCACCAATGTTGCCGAAGCAACTACGAGTAGAAATGCTGCAATAACGCTGATTTTTTTCATTGAATTTTGCCTCCCTGCTGTTAGGTTAAGTTGGTTTCTTGTGAACTGGGACAACCCCTGAAAATTCATCTTTTGGTTTTGATACAGCAGGAATCATGCCAAGGTCTGACGTTTAATGCTAAGGTATGGAAATAAAAAAGAATTCAGGATGTACAAAACGCTGCAAGGTATCTGGTCAGGACAGGAATGAGGCAAGATATGTCGAGGGCGGGAGGATGATGTCGACACAATCGTCGAATGGTCGTCTGAATATTGACAAATGGTAAGCGTTCAAGGTCTGACCCCAGTTTTTTGTAGGGCCTATGCCTTAGAGAGCGAAAGAGGGCGTTTTTAAGCAGCCTCTTAGATATCCTTCAGAAGTCTGTTGGCAGGGGATTGAGCAATGGTCTCCCTAATACCCTCCAGCGCTTCCGACAACACGCCCAATTCCCTGGATTGTGCCACGGGGATACTCTCCACCCCCCTTTGATCCAATGCCTCAAGAACATGCGCTATTGTCAGGCGATGAATATCAAAGGCGGGTTGGTAGGCCTGTTCCTTCTCGTTAGCGGTCTTAACCTCAGACATAATACCGCTATGAAACAGCTCGAAAAGTATCTGGCGCACTAAACGAACAGGGATTTCGAGGCTGTGCGAAATCTGCTGAGCGGTCAGGGGCTTCTCGCCGTTGGCAAAGTGCTTTATTAACAGATGCGCAATCAATAAAGAGAGAAGCCTTTTAAATGATAAGTTTATATGCTCAGAATCGGGTTCGAATTCATAGGTGTCTACGTTTTGATGGGCAAAAGAGATCTCAGCGCCAATGAGGACGATTATCCAACTCATCTGTAGCCATATCAGGAAGAGAGGCAATGCTGCAAACCCCCCGTAAATGGCGTTGTATTTCGCTACCCCCACCTGAAAAAAGACATACCCCCACTGGACGATCTGGTAAATGGATCCGGCGATAACACCTGCGATGAGGCCGGACCTGAAGTTGACCTTGGTGTTTGGCACTAAGATATAAACAAAAGAGAATAGCCCCCAGATCACACAGTAGGGCAAGAATCTTAGCAGGAAAAATATGAACTGGCTGAAGTACCCTAAC
Organism: Deltaproteobacteria bacterium; assembly: GCA_029932035.1. GTDB lineage: Bacteria > Desulfobacterota > DSM-4660 > Desulfatiglandales > Desulfatiglandaceae > Desulfacyla. The sequence goes on from JAOZQV010000243.1 coordinate 2,725, forward strand.
AGCGCAACTCTTTCTGTGATTGTCGTTACCTGAGCGTGGATAAAGACGGTGACGCTACCTGACATGACTAATAGTATGGGACAGATAAGAATGATGGTCAGGTAATCGCTGAATTTCCTGCCGAAACTCCGAACCTCTTCTATCCCCCAGGTATCATTAAATGCGTTTTCGACATCTCTCAGCACCCTTAATACGGCCCAAATAAGGACCACTAAGCCGATACCTGCAATAAGGCCGCCTTTTGTTGCCTCGAGAAGAGAATTGGCAAAATCGATGACCTTTATCACCACCTCTTCCTGGCCGTGAAATCTCTCAAGGAGGTTTTTCTGCAGGGTCTTTTCAAAGCCAAAACCTTTGGCTATACCGAAGGCCATGGCAAACACAGGAACAATACCGAGCAGGGAATATAGCGTGAGGGCTGAGGCCCTCAGGTGAATTCTCCCTTCGCTAAACCCCCGTGTGGCTAAGAGGATGATTCTCAGCAACCGGATGCCAAAGGATTTTTCTCTTGATAGCTCTTTTAGTCGAATTCTCCAGATATCGGTTCTGATAAATTCGAGCAATCTTGATATCATGGTCCTTTCCTAATTACACCGTCTCGATTTTATTCCCTGAAAAAATAAGTGAGCACGAGACCCAGCCCCATTGCCAGGAGTCCCATGACCCTGAGATGTGTATTGGGTATCTCCTGCATGGTGGCAATCCATTTCTTCATTTTATGCGGAAATGCGAAATAGGGAAGGCCTTCAACTATAAGCAGGAGCCCTAATAGACAAAAAAACAGCTTCATCCTCGTATTATCCTCCCAGCAAACAGACATTACCATGAAAACCGTGGTTTTATCAAGAAAAGACACGAGCAGACCAAAATGTAGTCACGTGTCCTTTAGGTGTGTTTCATTCCCGGTCCAGCGCTGTCTCTCTGATATAATCCTTGAACTATCAGCAAAGATGGAGTAGTTTTTGTACCCGCCCTGAAGCGATGTCTCAAGATCAGGTCGCCGGTATAAATATCTGCTCAAAAGGGGTTTTGTAAAGGCCGTGATCAGCAGTCCCAACAAAGTGATTATAGACCTGTCGGCCCTGGTTGGAAATCTCCACCAGATTAGAGCCCTGGTGAGTGAGGACACCCGGATCATGGGCGTGGTCAAAGCGGATGCGTACGGGCACGGTCTCTTAGAGGTAGCACGATCTCTTGAGCAAAACGGGGTTGATTGTCTCGGGACAGCATATCTCCATGAGGCGCTTGATCTCAGGAAAGGGGGGATCCGGTTGCCTATTGTGATTCTGTGCGGGATCCGGACAAGGGAGGAGGCGCATGAGGCGCTTGAGAAGGGGTTCACCCCTGTACTTTACGACCTGGCGGTGGTTGAAACCCTGTCTCAGGAAGGTGTAAAACTTGGTAAAAGGGCCCCGATCTATCTGAAAGTCGATACCGGCATGGGCCGGTTAGGCATATCTCATAATGATATCGGTCTATTTCTCCAGCAGATAGTCCCATTGAGGAACCTGCATATCGAGGGATTGACCTCTCATCTCGCAACTGCAGATGAACCCGAAAGCCGGTTTTCAGAGGAACAAACTAAGAGATTTGAGGAGGCTATTTTCATAGGGCGATCCATGGGTCTTGATCTGCCCCTCAACAATATGGCGAACAGCGGGGGGATCATGTGCCACGAAAGGACCCATTTTAACATGGTTCGGCCCGGCATTATGTTGTATGGTGGATTACCCTCTCCGGATTTTATTAGCCCGGTGCCCTTAACCCCTGTTATGCATTTCAGGGCCCAGGTCCTGCAGATTAGAGATCTGCCCGGTAAAACTCCCATAAGTTATGGCCGAACTTACCATACAGAAGGCCCGTGCAGGGCAGCGGTCGTTTCAGCCGGATATAGTGATGGTTTGTCAAGAAACTTGTCCAACAGAGGAAAAGTTCTCATCAAGGGGAAAAAGACTGCTATTGTAGGCGCCGTATGCATGAATCTTACCATTTGCGATATAACCGGCCTCAAAGATGTCGAACCCGGCGATGAAGTTGTTTTTTTGGGTTCGCAGGGAGGGGAAAGTATCAAAGGGGATGACATAGCGAGAAGTGCGGGAACCATCTCATACGAGGTGTTTTGTTCCATAGGCCGGAAAAATATAAGGGAATATCTATCATGAAAAACAGGTTGGATGCTATTCTGAAGGCAACCACTGACTATTGCTTTGACCGGGGTCTTCTTTCAAAGACTTCCATCCCTGAGTATGTAATAGAAATACCGAACAACCCGGCGCATGGTCATTTCGCAACCAATTTGCCAATGACGCTTGCCTCAAGTCAGAGACGCAGGCCCTTAGATATCGCCACAGCAATAGTGGACAATCTAAAGGATGAGGAGGGACTGCTTGAATCAGCGGATATTGCCGGACCCGGCTTTATCAATTTTAAAATCAGGGCAGAAGAGTGGTGTAGTATCCTCTCCGACATCGTCCGAGTTAAAGAGGATTACGGACGAAATAATGCAGGCGATGGTGAGAAGGTCCTGGTTGAATTTGTAAGCGCCAACCCAACGGGACCGCTTCATTTGGGACATGGGCGGGGCGCTGCGTTAGGGGACACACTTTGCAGGATTCTTTCCTTTTGTGGCTATGGCGTAGAGAGGGAGTTTTACATCAACGATGCCGGAGAGCAGATCAGGCTCTTGGGTGAATCCATTTTCTGTCGTTTCCGACAGGTCCACGACCCTGATTATCCCTTTCCTGAAAACGGGTATCATGGAGATTATATCCTCGATTTGGCCAAGGCTATCTCTCGAGAGGCAGATCTAAACGATCTCAGCGAGGAAGACGCAATAATCTATTGCGCTCAACAGGGCAGAGAAATGATGCTTGAGGAGATCAAAAGGGACCTGATCCGTTTCAGGGTGGACTTTGATGGCTGGTACAGTGAAATGGATCTCCACAGTTCAGGTCTTCTCCAAAATACCTTGGAGGCTATCAAGGCAAAGGGCTATCTCTATGAAAAAGACGGGGCCCTTTGGATTAAGACCTCCGACTTAAGGGACGATAAGGACAGGGTTATCCGCAAGAGTGACGGCCAGTTTACATATTTTGCCTCTGATATTGCCTACCATTTGCAGAAACATGAAAGGGGCTTTACAAAGGCGATCGATATATGGGGGGCAGACCACCATGGCTATATTCC